>JAEXKM010000326.1 GCA_023445705.1 Pseudomonadota bacterium | reverse complement strand
ATGGCCGGGGCGACCTTGCAGACGATCTGGTTCAGCGGCCAGTTCCAGGGGGTGATGAAGCCGCAGACGCCGATCGGTTCTTTGACGATCATCGTCGGGCCGCGGTCTTCTTCGAACTTGAAGTCCTTCAGCACGGCGGCGGCCGTACCCAGGTGGCCCATGCCGATCGGAACCTGCGCGCGCTGCGCCAGCGACGAAGGCGCGCCCATTTCCTCGGTGACCGCGGTGGCCAGGTCGCCGAAGCGCTTCTGGTACTCGGCGAGGATGCGGTTCAGGACGTCCAGGCGCTCTTCGCGGGTGGTCTGCGACCAGGTCACGAACGCCTTCTTGGCGGCCTTCACGGCCTTGTCCACGTCGGCGGCGCCGCCGAGCGAGATCTTGCCCGCGACTTCTTCAGTCGCTGGGTTGATGACGTCGAGCGTCTTGGGTTCGACCGGATCGACCCACTGACCGTCGATGTAGAACTGCAGGTACTCGCGCATTTGTAAGGGCCCTCTCACTGGCCGACCTATTGAATATTGCTGCTAGGCCCGCCTGCAGGTTCAACGGTCTGAGGCGTCGAGCGCCCTTCTGCGGCCGGACCTCGACCGAGCGCCATGCTCTCAGCGTTAAAGCCCGCAAACCGGCCTGGCCTGGCGGTGCAAGGTGAAGCGCGGCGACGCCCAAGCCGAATCGACTTCGTGTCGAGATCCTCAGGCGACCGAAAAACTGAAGCTCTCCAGGCGACGCCGCGCGAGAGACAGTTGAGCCGCGTTGTGGGCACGCTCCTCAGTCTCCGCCTGCGAAGCAACAGCTTCGAACGGCGTTCCACAAGCCTGCGCACCTCTCAGGTCAGGCTAGCGTCTCGGACCTTGTCGAAAGGCGTTCGACACTTCTCCGATAGTCGAGGCGCCTTCAACGCGCTTCCTGCTGACGACTGGGCGAGCAAAACCGCTCGCCCTTTTTTTTTTTTGCGCCTGCCCCCGGCTCGCCGTCGGCGCGAACTCCGCCATGCGGCCAGCCGAAGGCGGTCAGGCTGACGCTGCGTCAATTGGTGTTGTGGAACGCCGTTCGAGCCCATCTCTTCGCGCCTCGGCGTACTGTCGACCCTCGCATGTGCGCTGGACGACGGTCCTTCTGACGCCAGACTTCCCCCAATCGACTAGGCCCCGCCGAATTTATCGGCGGGGCTCCTTTTGATGAAGCTTTCGGCGGGGGCCCGAGCGCCCGCGTTGCAACTCAGCAACAGTTGACGTTGAGGAAGGCGTTAACACGCCCTTCACCTCCACAATCAGTTTTCGAACCTTGTTCGACGCCTCCTGCTCGATTCCAAGCGCCGAGAGAGCGCTCAAAGGGAGGATCAATCCATGACTAACAGAGCGCATTTGCGCCTGGCATTGCCTTGTCGCCTTCGGGACGCGTTGGTCTGCGGCGCCTCGGCCATCGTGATCGGCGCGCTCGCGACCGGTCCAGCGTTGGCGCAGGAGGCCTCAGGTTCGTCCAGCAACATGATCGAAGAATTGGTCGTGACCGCTGAGAAGCGAGAACAAAGCCTTCAGGACGTCCCCGTCGCCGTCTCAGCCTATACGAGCGAGAAGCGCGATGTCCTTGGCGTGAACTCGGTCGAAGACATCGCCCGCATTACGCCGAGCGTGAGCTATACAAACAACGACCGGATGTCGATCCGCGGGCTTGGCCGCCTGACCAACGCCATCGGGACCGATCCTAGTGTCGCGCTATATTCGGACGGCATCTTCTCGAACTCCATGTTCGATTCCTCGACGCCCTCCCTCTTCATCGAGCGAACTGAAATTCTCCGCGGACCGCAGGGCACGCTCTATGGACGCAACTCGATCGGCGGGACGATCAATATCGTCTCGAAACGACCGACCGAGGAGTTCCAGGCGGAAGTTCGCGCCATGGCCGGCAACTATGAGAGCTACAGGCTCGACGGGTTGATGAGCGGGCCGATCGCCGACAACCTTCGCTTCCTGGTCGGCGGCTACATGGAACGCCGCGACGAGGGCTTCATCAACAATATCGGTCCGGCGAGAGATACCGCTGAAATCCGCCGCTGGATGTTCGAGGCGCAACTCGAAGCCGACCTGGGCGACAACACGGTGGCGCGTCTGCGCTATACCAAGTTCGATTGGGATGACAGCTACGGCGTTGGCAATACGCTGCTCAACAACCTGTCACCCTACGACACGACGTCGCTCACCGGCATCGGCACCAGCGCACTCTACTATAACACCTCGTTCGGCTTCACGAGCCCGAACCCTGGCGTTACCGATCCCTACACGCAAAATGTCAATGCGCCGAGCTACGGGTCGCTCGACAACCACCATCGGCTTCACTTCGACCTGACAAGCGACCTCGGCTGGGCGACCTTGAAGTACATCGCCGGCTTCCAGCAGTACGACTACAATACCTCGACCGATTCCGACGGAACGCCGCAGACCGCGACGCGGAATATCCTCGTCGACCTCGACGGCCCCGGCCCACTTCCCGCCTTCACCGCGACCGGCGTGTCGACGGACGCTCGGACCTTCTATGAAGAGCGCCAGAGCTGGTACTCGAACGAGATCAACCTTTCGTCCAACAGCGACGGAGCGTTGAACTGGATCGTCGGCCTCTACCAGTACTATCAAGAGTACGATCAGCCGCAGGGCATTCGCGTGGTCGGAGATCCGGCCATGTTCACCCCGCTGAGCCTGCAGGGGACCCCCTCACAGCGCAACGATCGCGGCGCGTTCGTCTCGGTTGATGGCCATCTGGAAACCAAGTCCTATGCCGCGTTTGGGCAAATGGACTGGAAGTTCGCCGACACCTGGACGCTCACGGCCGGCCTTCGCTACACCTATGATGAGAAGACCGGCTACGACATCGCGCGGTATGTGGCTCGTATCCCGACCCTGGCCCTAGCCTTTGGCGCGGCCGCACCGCCGGCCGTGGCCCAGGGCTTCGCGGTCGACCTGACCACCCAGCAAGTGTGTGGTGGAACGACGATCGCGTCCTGCGCAGCCAATCCCCTCACCGCCAACCTGGTGGCCAATCCGACCGGCGGCCTGCGCCGTGATCTCTCGGGGGATTGGGATGCGCTTACCGGCACGCTCGGCGTGCAGTGGGAGCCGGAGCCCGACACCAACATCTACCTGCGCTACTCCCGCGGCTATAAGTCGGGCGGCTGGCTTGGGGCCAACGGCCTGTCCCCAGATCCCTATGCCGACCCTGAGTACGTCAACTCCTACGAGCTTGGCGCCAAGAAGACCTTCGCAGGCCGTCTTCAGATCAACTCTGCGCTGTTCTATACTGACTACAAGGGCTTCCAGGCGCCGTTGACCGTCCCGCTCGGCACGATCACCGCCACCCAGTTCCTCAATCTCGACGCCACCATCTGGGGTTTCGAGCTGGAGAGCCAATGGGCCCCGATCGACAATCTGCAGATCATGCTCAACTACGCCTATCTGAACACCGAGCTTGATACCGGCTGCTGTTTCGTCGACACGGCGGACCCGTTCGCGACGACCCCAGGCGCTCAGCCTGCGGCGCCGGCCCCAGGTGGACGTGTGGCCCAGTCGGTCGTGGGCAACGACTTGCCGCTGTCGCCGGAAAACAAGGTGACGCTCGGGGCGAACTACCGCTTCGAACTCGATGCGGGCACCCTCACCTTCAGCGGCACCGCGACCTATATCGATCCGCAGTCGTCGACGTTGTTCAACAACCCGATCTACAGGACCGAGTCGTTCACCACTGGCGATCTGCGGGCTCTGTGGCGCGATTCCGACGACCGCTTCACCGTCATCGGTTTTGTGAAAAACGTCACCGACGAGGTCGGCTTTGGCAGCTCGACTGCGAGCCCCTCAGGGGTCTCTGCGGTCGGCGCCCGCCGCCAGGTCACGCTGATCTTCCCGCGGACCTACGGGATCGAGTTCCAGTATCGCTTCTAGCAACTGCGGCGTCGGGCGGCCTTTCCGCCCGACGCCGTATTTACTCACCCTTGCAGCTGGATTTATCTGGGGCCCCGTAGCGCTATCCACGCGAGAGCTGGCGTCCGGCGCCGGATACTCGCCGCACTGGGCTCACGCCAGTTCGCTTCACCTTGGGCCACCTGCTCGCAAAACGACGAACGCCGCGAGGGAAACCGCCTTGACCAAGCGACCGCGGGGCTCACCTTCCCTCTGTCGCGCGCCTACGACGCGGCTCGTCCACCAGGAAGACCAGCACCAATAGGCCTGCAGCGAGCAGAACGACGGCGGCCCAAAACAGTGAGGCATAGCCGACGCTCGCGGCCAGGAGGCCGCCAACCAGCGGTCCGATCGCCGACAGGGCGCCCTGGACCGTCGAGAGAATAGCAAGGCGCATCGCCATGTCGTCGCGAGAGCCGAACTCGAGGACCATGGTCTGAGAGCTCATCAGGTATCCCGACTGGGAGGCGCCCAATCCGATGAAAGCGCCAAGCAGCAGGGTGAGATCGTGGGCGTTGATCAGTAACACGATCGACGCCGCCCACAAGGCGAGAGACACGATGAAGCTCGAGCGAAAACCGACCCGGTCACCGGCGGCACCCCAGGCGAGGTTGCTAAGCGTGTCGGCGCCAAGATAGGCCAGGGAAAGGTAGCCCAGTGTGCTCCCGTTGAGTTCGACCGATTGACCGGCAAAGAGGATGTAGAAGGGCGCTGCGATGCGGGCGCCGTTCGCCAGGGCGGTCGCGAGCAGAAAGTGGGCGAAGCCGCGGTCAGCGGCCAGAAGCGTCGGAAACTCGCGAACTCTGTCGATGACCCGGCTCTTCGGGCGCGCCGTGGGAAGCTTTGGCTCACGGATCAGCACGCGCAGCGCCGTGAGGCCCAGGCTGGTGAGCACCACCGCGATCACGAACGTCGTCGCATAGCCGTTTCCGAACAGGTTCGCCTCGACGATGTAGCGGCCCGCCGCCCAAGCGAGAACGGCCGCCACGACGCCGCCGACCACATTGCGCCAGGCCTGTAGCTGTCCACGGCGGCTGATCGGAATGACCTTGGCGAGCAGCAGTTGGAACGCCACGCCCTGCGGGCCCATGAAGACCCCGAGCAAGAACAGGAACGCCAGCGTGGCGTAGACCAGCGCCTCGCCCTTGAGAAAGAAGCCGGCGAGCGCGATGCCAAGGAATTGCAATCGCATCAGCGTGCCGAACAGCATGGCGGAGGGCAGAACCTTGGTGCGATGCTCGACCAGCGTCGCGCCGACCACAGGCGAGGCGACGCCACCAAGCTGCTGCAGCGACAGCGCCAGCCCGACCATGGCCGGCGAGCCGGTGATCAGACTCAGATAGGCTGGAAGGAAGGTCGGAGCGTTGAAGATGCGAAAACCGGTCTGCCCGAGCGTGCCGTGCAGGAAGTTTGCGACCATGTTCCTCGGGAGGTTGTCCCAAACGAACTTTTCGTAACGCGCTTCGCGCTCGGCGAGGCTATTGGCGTCGCTCGGTGGGACCGCCGCGGCCGTCACGCCCCGATCCTCTGCAAGGTCGGACTTCATCTGCAAACCTGTTGGTTGGTGACCACGCGCAGAACGCCGCCAGCCGCCCTGGCTTAACGTCGCGTCCCGCAGGTCTTCGTGCTCTGGCAGGCCCGTTCGCCCCGCGCCAAAGGCGCGGGGCGAAGCTCAGGTCGTCTTAGTAGCCCTGGATGCGGGCGTAACGGTCGCGATGGTACGACTGGCTGCCGTAGGCCGCTTCGGCCGCACGGGCGCGCTTCAGGTAGAAGCCCGCGTCGTGGGCGTCGGTCATGCCGATGCCGCCATGCATCTGGACCATTTCGTTGGAGACGAGGTGGAACACGTCGCCCATCTTGGCCTTGGCCAGCGAGACCAGCTCCGGCACGTCCGGGCTGCCGGCGTCGATCGCCGCCAGGGCGGCTTCGACGGCCGAGCGGGCCAGTTCCAGGTCGGTGAACATCTTGGCCGCGCGGTGCTGCAGGGCCTGGAACGAACCGATGACCTGGCCGAACTGAACGCGGACCTTCAGGTAGTCCAGGGTGGTTTCGAAGGCCTGCACGGCGGCGCCGAGCATTTCGGCGGCGAGGCCGGCGCGGGCGCGATCGAGGGTGGCCTCAAGCACGTCCCAGCCCTTGCCTTCGGCGCCCAGCAGGGCGTCGGCGCCGACTTCGACGTTGTCGAACGAGACGTTCGACACGCCGCGGCTGTCGGCTTGCTTCAGGTTCTGCTTGGTCACGCCCTTGGCGTCGGCGGCCACCAGGAACAGCGAGATGCCGTCCTTGTCGCCCGGCTTGCCGCTGGTGCGGGCCGAAACCACGAACAGGCCGGCGCCCGGACCTTCGAGCACGAAGGTCTTCTTGCCGTTCAGGACGTAGCCGGCGCCCGACGTCTTGGCTTCCAGCGCGACCTTTTCCGGGGCGTGGTGGGCGCCTTCGTCGACCGCCAGGGTGGCGACCAGCGAACCGTCGGCGATCTTGGGCAGGTACTCGCCCTTCTGGGCGTCGTTGCCGCCCAGGATCAGGGCGCTGGCGGCGGCCAGGCCCGAGGCCAGCAGCGGCGAGGCGGTGAGCGTGCGGCCCATTTCCTCAAGGATCAGGCCCATCGACAGGTAGCCGAAGTTCGACCCGCCGAAGTCTTCCGGGATGATGACCCCGGCCCAACCCATTTCAGCCTGCTCGTTCCAGGCGGCGGCGTCGTAGCCGAGCTCGACGCCGGAGTCGCGCATCTTGCGGAAGGCGGTGACCGGGCTCTTTTCCTGGACCCAGCTCTTGGCTGCGTCGCGGAGCATGCTCTGTTCTTCGTTCAGAACGGCCATGTCTAAAATCCTATTCTCGAAATTCTGTGGTTGTTCTGACGATCACGCGCCCTGGCCCATTTCAGGCAGGCCGAGGATGCGCTTGGAAATGATGTTGTTCTGCACTTCGTTCGAGCCGCCGTAGATGGAGCCGGCCTTTCCAGACAGCCACGACCGAACCGTTGAGAGTTCCTCGCTCGAGAAGGCCTCGCCCTCCCAGCCAAGACCCTGGTGCCCCATGAACTCGAGGGTCAGTTCTGCGCGGTCCTGAGCCACCTTCATGAAGGCGTTCTTCATGATCGAGGTCGCCGCTGACGGGCCGGCGTTGGCCTTTGATTCCAACGCGGCGCGCTGGACCGTCTGCTGGACCGTCCGGGCCTCCATTTCGTTCATGACAATGCGGGTGCGCAGGTCACTGTCGGACAGGCGGCCGGCGTCATCAGCCCCAATGTAGCGCTTGGCGGTGACCCCAAGCGGCTCACCCGAGCCGCCGCGGGCGCTGTTCATGCCGCTGCGTTCGTGTTGCAGCAGACGCTTGGCCACCGACCAACCGCCGTTCAGCGGCCCCACCAGATCCTCCTTGGAGACCTTCACGTCGGTGAAGAAGGTCTCGCAGAAGGGCGAATTGCCCGCGATGAGCTTGATGGGCCGGATCTCGACGCCGGGCTGGTGCATGGAGAACAGCACAAAGGAAATGCCTTCATGCTTCTTGGCCTGGTCAGTGCGCACCAGGCAAAAGATCATGTCCGCGTACTGGGCGCCGCTGGTCCAGATTTTCGAACCGTTGACGATCCAGTGGTCGCCTTTGTCCTCCGCCTTGGTCTGCAGGCTCGCAAGATCGGAGCCCGCGCCGGGCTCCGAGAAGCCCTGGCACCAACGGACCTTACCGGTGGCGATATCGGGAATGTACTTCAGCTTCTGCTCTTCGGAGCCGTATTCAAGCAGCGTGGGACCGAACATCGAGATGCCCATGCCCATGATCGGATTCATCGCACCGATCTTGACCATCTCCTGCGCCAGAACGCGGGCCTCCTGCGGCGACAGCCCGCCGCCGCCATAGGCCTTGGGCCAGGTCGGAACGCCCCAGCCCTTCTCGCCCATGAGGCGTTTCCATGACGCCTGCACCTCGGTCAGCTGACCCGCGCCATTGAACGCCTCGGTGTGCGTCGCCGGCGACGCACCAAGCTCTGCTGGAAAGTTCTCAGCAAGCCAAGCCTTCGCTTCGGCCCGGAAGGCGTCCAAATCAGTGCCGCCGAAATCCGCCATGGATCCATCTCCCTGTTTGTCTCAGGCCCGAGCGCCCGGCGCCCTGCGGCCGGTGCCTCCTCGAACCAGTTCGGCGCGCATCAGCCGGCTTCGAACGACGTTCCACAAT
>JAEXKM010000289.1 GCA_023445705.1 Pseudomonadota bacterium | reverse complement strand
GTCGGTGAGGGTCTGGGTGACCGTGCCCCGCTCCCGGTACATCTCGATGAAGGTCGGGAAGCGGTCGAAGCTGAAGGCGTGCTGGCTGAGCGCGGTGGGGCGGTCGTTCACGAAGCGCAGCCGCTCCAGGAAGACGATCGGCTCGCCGGGCCGCAGGTCGAGAGCACGCGCGGTCTTGAGGTCCGAGGCGCGGGTCTCGAGCTTCAGAACCTTCAGGCGTGGCTGGCCTCCGGAGCGCTTGACGCCCTCGGTGAAGCGGGGGCGACGGCTCAAGCGCGCCGGTTTGGCCGGAAGGCGCACATAGCTGCCGCGGCCCTGACTGGATTCGACGACACCCTTGTCCTGCAAGTCAGCCAGGGCCCGCCGGACAGTGTGCCGGTTGACCATGAATTGCCGGGACAAGTCCTGCTCGGTTGGGAGCTTGTCGCCGGGCACCAGTTCACCGGCGCCGATGCGGCGTTCTATCGAACGGGATATCTCGCGCCAGAGCGGCGTTCCTCCAGCCATGATAAATCACCACTTCAGTTGTCGATGTATGTCTAGACAAGTTTGACTTATGTCATTAAGTCGTCACGTTTGTAGTGTCCGAGATAGACTTAAATTCTACTAGCAAGTCGCTTTGTCGAATTCAATATTCGGCGATCAGGGTTTGCTACGTCCATCAGGCAAGGCGCTTGCGGATCTGGCTGGAAACCGCATCCAGCGCCGCCACCGTGAGCATGTAGAGAAGCAGGATGAAGAACGCTTCGTCGAAGGCGAACACGCGCAGGCGTTCGTCGAGCTCGAAGCCGATCCCACCGGCGCCGACGATGCCCAGCACGCCCGCGTGGCGGAAGTTGCCCTCCAAGTAAAACAGCGACTGGCTGGTCATGGCCGGGATCATCTGCGGGGCGAGCCCATAGCGGAGGCCGATGAGCCGCGAACCCCCAGCCGCGTGGACGCCTTCCGTCGGCGCGGGGTCGCAGCCTTCGAGCGTCTCCGAAAACAGCTTGGCGAGATTGGGGATGTCGGCCAGGGCGATGGCGATGACACCGCCGAACGGGCCGAGCCCGAAGAGCGAGACCATGACCAGGGCCCAGACGAGGACCGGGACGCCGCGGAAGACGTCCAGGCTCCGGCGCAGCAGGAAGTGTGCGATCGGCTGCGAGACAACGGTCTTTGCGCCGAGGACGCCGATGGGAACAGCCACGACAACGGCGATTACGGTGCCGAGGAACGCCATGGCGAAGGTCTCGCCGAGGGCGCGCAGGATGCGCAGAAGCTGGCCGTCCGGTGTGGGGGGGAAGGCCGTCGCCACCATCCGGCGCAGCCGACCGAACCCGGTGAGCAGGGTGTCGGGGGCGAGCTTCAGGTCGACGGCGATAGCCACAAGGATGGCGGTCGCCACCGCGGTTATCAGCAGTCCGGGCAACGGGCCGCGGGCTTTGGCGGGCTGCGCTGCGCCCTCGAAGCCCAGAAGCCGGTGGCGGATGGCCTCGGACGCCATGTCGAGCACGAAGATCATGCCGACGATCAGCAGCAGGATCGCCAAGTAGGTGTCGAACTCGGTGTAGGTGATGGCGCGCTGCAGCTCGAGGCCGATGCCGCCGGCGCCGACGATCCCGAGCGCGGCGGCGGCGGCCAGGTTCCCCTCCAGCCGGATCAGGGTGTAGGACGCGTACTGCGGCAGGACCTGGGGGATGACGCCGAAGCGGATCTTGCGCAGCAGCCCCGCGCCGGCGGCGTCGAGGGCCTCCAATTGGCGCGGATCGACCTCCTCGTTCGCTTCGGAGAACAACTTTCCGAGGCTGCCCATGGTGGTGATGCTGAGCGCGAGCACGCCGGCCAAGGGCCCGACGCCGAAGGCCGCCACCATGATCAGCGCCATGATGATGTCCGGCATGGTTCGAATGACTTCGAGCATGCGGCGGATCGCAAAGCGGCCCGGGGCGAAGCTGTTCAGGTTGCGCGCTGACCCGAAGGCGGCCAGCGCCGCGCCGATCGCGCCGAGCACGGTCCCGAGGATGGCCATTTCCAGCGTTTGCCGAAGCGCCTTCAGCCATAGCGGCAGGTCGTAGAGCCACCAGCCGATGGAGCCTTCGACGGTGCGGCCCTTCCAGAGCAGTTCGGGCCGCAGGGTCGGAGTCATCAACTGGAGGAAGTCGAAGAACCGGGCGAAGGGATCGCCGCCGCCCCGCAGCGCGAAAGCCTCGCTGCGCTGAAGCGAGATCGCCAGCAGGAGCGAAAAGGCGCTCAGCGCGAAGAGCGACTGCAATCTTTGGCGGCGAAGGGCGATGCGCCGGCGCTGCTCGAAGTCGAGAACCGCCGAGGTGGGCTCGTACGCGCTCATTCCGGGCCCCGGCTTGAGGTGAGGATCAGGGCGTCGCTTTCGGTGGGCTCGAACTCTGCGCCGTTGGGAATCCACGCCGAGGCCCACTGGAAAGCCGTCGGCGCTTCCTGGTGCATCGCGATGTGGAGGCCGATCAGGCGGTAACGGGTTTCCAGCGACATGGAGTTCGGCGCGACCATGGCGAGCTGGGCGCGGGGGCGGCCCCGCCAGGCGACCCGCAGCTCGTCGCAGCGGCTCTTGCCGCGAACCTTCAGACAGACACGTCGCCAGGCGCCGGCGTGCAGGATCATCGCATCGACCTTGCCCTTGCGGAGCATGTCCAGCGCGGCGTCGGCCGAAGCGGCCTGGGTCACCGAGCTGAAGTATCCTTCGGTCGCGCCCTGGTCGGCGAGGGCCTTCATCGGGCGCTCGGAATAGGAGCGATTGGAGCCGCCGAGAACGGCGGTGGCGCCGCGCAGGTCGGCTAGGTTGCGGCGCGCATCGTCGGCCCGAACCGCGACCACGGCGGGAATGCGGGCGAACTCCCCGTCGGGGCGAACTGTGAGGATCGAGCGGGTCTTGGAGGCGATGGGGCGGTAGGCCTCAGCGTCGAGCACGGCGAGGTCCGCGGTGTTGCCGGCGATCGCGCGCGCGGCCTCGTCCCGGCTGCCCATCGGGCAGTTCAACACCCGCATCTCCATGCGGCGCGCGAGCAGTTCGAAATAGGCTTTCTCGCCGGGGGGCGCGTCTGCGGGAACGGGGCCGCAGGGCGCGGTCCGGGGCCCCAGGGTGGCGATGCGCAGGGCCGGGGTGGGCGCCGTGGCCTGGGTCGGCGCGGCAGCGAGCGCCAGGGTGGCCAGCAGAGCCGTGCGTAGACGGATCATGAGTTTGCCGACACCTTGGTGACGCCCATCCGGCGCCGGCGGAGTTCGTCCGTCCGCAGGTCGATGACTTCGCGATAATGCTCGCGGTTGACGCCGGTGAGCGTCGTGCCGTCCGCCTGTCCGCCGCCGACCCAGATCTGAGGTTCGTCGTAGGGCAGGGCCGCCATCGCCCCCCGCATCAGGTCCACGAAGGCCTGCGGCCGGTCAGCGCGCACGACCACCGCCGTGTTGGCGATGGGGCCGACGGTCCAGATCGGGCGGAAATCGTCCAGCTTCACCAGACCTCTACGGGCCATGGTGTACTGGGCGCCGGTGGTGAAGCCGCTCACCGGATCGCCGCCGCCGACGTTGATGACGGTCGCGTCGAACTGGCCGTTCTCCAGGGCCATGATCGCCTGGGTGTGTCCGCCGGCCACGGCGACGGTTCCAAAGAAGCTGTCCGGATCGATGCCCAGGGCTCGCATCTTGGAGCGCGGATAGAGATAGCCGGAAGTCGAGTTGAGATCGACGTAGCCCATGGTCTTGCCCTTGAGGTCGGCAAGCTCGTGGTAGGGGCTGTCGGCTCTGACCAGGAACATCGAGTAGTAGCCGAGCTCGCCGTCCGACTGGCGCACGGTCAGGATCGGCGCGGCCAGCTTGCCGATCTGCGCGTCGACATTGGCGTAGGAGGCGCTGGCCAGCATGGTCACGTCGACCTGGCCCGAGGAGATCGCCTGGATCTTCCCGTTGTAATCCGAGGCCTCGTAGAGGCGGACAGGCAGGCCGGTCGCCCGTGCGAAGTAGGCCTTGTAGAGATCCAAACGGCGGGTGAGCGTCGGGTCCTCTTCGGACGCCATCATGGCGAAGCGGACCTCTTTCATCTCGGCCCGCCAGCCGGTCAGTTTCGGCTTCTCCTGACACCCCGCCAGAGCGAGGCCGAGCGCAAAGGCGCCGAGGACGCTGAATGGCCGAAGCGGCAAGGATTTCATGTGCTCACGCCATACCCCGGTGGACCTCGCCGGGATGCCATCCGGGGGTGTCGTGGGTATGACAGCGCGGCGGGGCCGCTGGCCGACAGAATTCCGATTTGTTGGGGCGATGGGGCGAAGTCGACCAGCTGTGGGCTCGCGTGGTCTTCAAGGTCCTATATGTACGGGTAGATTGTACAATCTATAGTTATGTTTGGTGGCGCTGATAAAAATATCGCAGTGATCGCCTTGTTGAGAATGAATATCGACTCTCTTTAAATGGAGAGGCTCTCGCGGTCGTCTCGGCGCCTCGACAAATTCGCGCGGATATACACGGGGGTCATCAAACCAAGACACGCGCGACATCACCCACCTCTAGGCTCAGGACTCATAGCCAGAAGAGCACGGTAGCGGCGAGGGCGATGGCGGACAGGAAGACGGTCGGGCATCGATCGTAGCGGGTGGCGACGCGACGCCAGTCCTTGAGCCGGCCGAACATGATCTCGATGCGGTTTCGGCTTTTGTACCGGCGCTTGTCGTATTTGATGGGTTCGATCCGGGACTTTCGTCCGGGGATGCAGGGCGTGATGCCCTTGGCCTGCAGGGCATCCCTGAACCAGTCCGCGTCATAGCCCCGGTCGCCCAGCAGCCATTGCGCTCTGGGCAAGCTGTCCAGCAGGGCCGCCGCACCGGTGTAGTCGCTGACCTGGCCCGCCGTCATGAATAGGCTGATCGGGCGCCCGTTCGCATCGGTCACGGCATGTAGCTTGGTGTTCATGCCGCCTTTGGTGCGCCCGATGAGCCGCCCAGGCCCCCCTTTTTTACCGCCAAGCTCGAAGCCGTGCGGTGCGCCTTCAGATAGGTCGCGTCGATCATCACGGTGCGGCGTTCGGCGTTGTGACCCGACAGCCCCTCCATCATTCGGATGAAGACGCCAGCCTCGCTCCACCGCTTCCAGCGATTGTACAGCGTCTTGTGTGGGCCATAGACCGGCGGCGCGTCACGCCAGCGCAGCCCGTTGCGGTTGACGAAGATAATCCCGCTCAACACCCGACGATCATCCACACGGGGCTTGCCGTGGCTCTTGGGGAAGTGCGGCCGTAGCCGCTCCATCTGCTCGTCCGTCAGCCAATACAGGTCGCTCATATCCAATCTCCTTGCAGAGCCTGAATCAGATCGAGCGCATCACATCAATGGGTCCTGAGCCTAGCTAACGCCAGGGGTGATGCGGGCGAGATCCTCGACAGTGCCGACGCCCAGGACGTCGCGCTTCTCGCTGGTATAGGCCGAAACTGCGGACGGAACGTCCTGCAGGCTTTGTTCGCGCTTTTCCGCGGTCACGACCAGTTCTTCGATCATCGGGGCGTCGGACGAGCCGGCCGCCTCCTGAGCGTTGGCGTGCGGCGCGATGGCGGCCACCGCGCTGACCGAAGCGGTCGCCAGCAACGTGTTCAGCAGCCACTTGCGTGAAGATCTAAGGCCCGACGGCTGGGCGTAACTCGACATAATTGAACTCCCTCCCAGGCGCACTCCGGCGCCGGCGGCCGGCAAAAGCCTTCCTCGAACGAGGTTCGAAAAGCCCCAATGTGCAGTGCAATTCGGCCTAGCTCGGAGGCTCTGAAAAGCTTGAGGAATTTCCTGCGGCGCCGTCACAATTGTTGAGGGGCGGTTGGCGTCGCGCTGACCCAACCGCTCGCGAGGTTCGAATCATCGGCGCATTGCGGTGACTTCGCCGCCCAACTCCACAGCCTGACTTACTAGAGCATCCGATGTCGCTTGAGCGGGTCCTCAAGCCTCAGATCAATTGGAGGGTGTAAGTAAGGCGTCCTGCGGTGAAGTCATAAAGTCGCGCCACGGACTCGTATTCACAAGCTTACGCAGCGTTCGAACAATGTTCGAACGTCGAACGAGATTCGAACATTGACGCTGAAGCGTCCGATGTGCATCCAATCAGCTGATAGTGGCGAACTGGCGGGATCACGTGGTTCCGTTTCATAAGCCAGCGCCACAATTATTGGATCAGTCCGGATTGGACATGCGCCTGCTCGCGCACCTGATTGCGCCTCAGAGCGCAAAGGGAAGGAATAGAGACATGAGCGACGGAAATATCGACCTGGCCGCCGAGGCGCGTGCGCAGGCCTACGCCCTGCCGCTGGATCAGTTGAATCCGGGCGATCCGGCCCTGTTCCGGACTGACGCGCACTGGCCCATTCTTGAGCGCCTGCGCAAGGAAGACCCGGTTCACTATACGGCCGAGAGCGAATACGGCCCGTACTGGTCGATCACCAAATACAACGACATCATGGCGGTCGATACGAACCATGAGGTGTTCTCCTCGGAAGGCGGCATCACCATCGCCAGCCAGGAAGGCGAAGAAGGGCCTCTGCCCATGTTCATCGCCATGGACCCGCCTAAGCACGATGTTCAGCGCAAGACCGTGAGCCCGGCGGTGGCGCCGGCTAACCTGGCGATCCTTGGCCCGCTGATCCGCGAGCGCGCCGCCAAGATCCTCGACGGCCTGCCGATCGGCCAGGAGTTCGACTGGGTCGACAAGGTCTCGATGGAACTGACGGCCATGACCCTGGCCACCCTGTTCGACATGCCGCAGGAAGACCGCCGCAAGCTGACCTACTGGTCGGACGTGGTGACCGCGGTGCCCGGCAAGAGCCCGCTGGTCGACACCATCGAACAGAAGATGCAGATCTTCATCGAGTACCACGCCTATTTCACTGGGCTGTGGAACCAGCGAGTCAACGCCCCGCCCGGGGGCGACCTGATCTCGATGCTGGCGCATGGTCCGGAAACCCGGAACATGGAACCGCGCGAGTACTTCGGGAACATCGTGCTGCTGACCGTCGGCGGCAACGACACCACCCGCAACACCATCACCGGCTCGGTCCTGGCGCTGAACCAGAACCCCGACCAGTACAAGAAGCTGCGCGAGAACCCGTCGCTGATCCCCTCGATGGTCTCCGAGACCATCCGCTGGCAGACGCCGCTGGCCCACATGCGCCGCATCGCCACCCAGGACTACGAACTGGGCGGCAAGACCATCAAAAAGGGCGACAAGGTGGTCATGTGGTACGTCTCGGGCAACCGCGACGACGAGGTCATCGAGCGGCCGAACGACTACATCATCGACCGCGCCCGTCCGCGGAACCATCTTTCCTTCGGCTTTGGCATCCACCGCTGCGTCGGCAACCGCCTGGCCGAGCTGCAGCTCCAGATCATCTGGGAAGAGATCCTCAAGCGCTTCCCGGAGATCAAGGTCGTCGAAGAACCCATCCGGACCTACTCGAGCTTCGTGAAGGGCTACGAGTCCATGAAGGTGATCATCCCAGCCCGTGCCTAGCGCCCAGCAGCCCTGAGGGACGCTGGGGGCGCAACGCCTTGGCGACCCTCTAGGGCAAAGTCAGCTATCCAGTCTTCCGCGCGGGGTCCCTAGGGGCCCCGCGTCTTTTTGTCTGGCGGCCCCGGCTCCTCTGAGGCGGCGGGTATCGCACCGCTGACGACTGCACGCAGATTTCTTCATCCGCTCTCTTTTCGAACTCCGTTCCAAGGTTCCAAACGGGCGCGTCTTCAAGTGCGTTCTGGATGGCTGCCCTCTGCCGGCTCCTCCGATCGCTGCAATCGACCGGTGTGAACAGGACAGCAATGACGAGCGTAGGGATGGCGTATATCGCAGGCGCCTTCGAACATCCGACCCGAAAGGCGACTGACATTTCAGTCGGACGGCTCCATGCCGAGTGCGCCGCCGGCGCGCTGGCGGACGCAGGGCTCAGCCGTGACGACGTTGATGGTTTCTTCTGTGGCGGCGACGCTCCAGGCGGACTGCTGGCGATGGTCGACTATCTGGGGCTGAAGCCCCGTCACATCGATTCCAGCGACATCGGCGGGTCCAGCTACATCTCCCTGGTCGGGCACGCGGCCCAGGCCATTGCAGCGGGCAAGTGTAATGTCGCGCTGATCACCCTGGCGGGTCGACCCCGGACCGAAGCGATCAGTGGCTTTGGCGGTCCGCCGTCTCATCCGACGCGTCCCTGGGAGCCGCCGGTCAATGCGCGCCTTGTGGATCTCTATGCGCTCTGCGCGCGCCGACACATGCATGAGTTCGGCACCACCAGCGAACAGCTGGCCTGGATCAAGGTCGCCGCTTCCCACCACGCGCAGCACAATCCTCACGCCATGCTTCAGAAGGTGGTCACCGTCGAGGATGTCCTGCAGTCGCCGCTGATCTCGGATCCGCTGCATCGGCTCGACTGCTGCGTCGTCTCTGACGGCGGGGGCGCACTGATCGTCACGCGCCCGGAGATCGCCATGAACCTTGGCCGGCCGCTGGTGAAGGTGAGGGGCGCGGGCGAGGCGCTGAAGGGCCAGGACGGCGGGGCCGTGGATTTGACCTATTCGGGAGCGGCGTTCTCTGGACCTGCCGCCTTCGCCGATGCTGGCGTGACCCCGGCGGATATTCAGTACGCCTCGATCTATGACAGCTTCACTATCACCGTCCTTATGCAGCTAGAGGACCTGGGCTTCTGCGAGAAGGGCCAGGGCGGCCGCTTCGTCGCCGACGGCCAGCTGATCTCTGGCATCGGCCGCCTGCCGGTGAACACTGACGGCGGCGGGCTCTGCAACAATCACCCGGCCAATCGCGGGGGGATGACAAAGGTCATTGAAGCGGTTCGGCAGCTGCGCGGCGAAGCTCATCCGGCAGTCCAGGTGAAGGACTGCAAGCTTGCCTTGGCTCACGGCACCGGAGGCTGGCTTGGCAGTCGCCACGGCAGCGCAACCGTTATCCTGGAACGAGAGTAGGTACATGCAAGTCGATCAGGCTCTGCAACAGAACCATCCCGAGGCTATGGCCTTCTCCGCGGCCGCCGCAGAGGGTCGCTTCATGGTCCCGACCTGCGGCGATTGCGGGAAGGCGCACTGGTATCCGCGCGCCTTCTGTCCGTTCTGCTTCTCCTTCGATGTGACCTGGGAGGCGGCGTCAGGCCGCGGCGAGATCTACTCCTACTGCAATGGCGAGCCTGCGCCGGGCACGAACGTGATCGCCTACGTGAAGCTCGCCGAGGGGCCGACCGTTCTGACCCATATCCTGGATGCAGATCCGGCGGCCTTGCGCATTGGACTGCCCGTCAAGGTCGTGCTCCAGGCTGCGAAGGACGGCCAGTACTTCCCCGCCTTCACGCCGAGCTAGCGGCTTCTGAGCCGAGAGCCTCCAAACGGCCTGGATCTTTAAGATCCGGGCCGTTCCTTTGGTGGCGGGTCTCTACCTGAGTTCGGATGCGGCGCGGCTGAGCAAGGCCTTGAACCAGTCGTGGCCGCGCTTGGACGCAGCGGCAGGCGTCCAGAACGCATCGATATCCAGCCGACGGTTGGGATAGTCGATCTCCAGGAGGCGTATGTCGCGCGAGCGGGCAAGTTCCTGGGCGAGTTTGCGGGGCACCAGGGCCAGACACTCTGCTTCCTCAACGATCGCCCCGATGACGAGGAAATTCGGGACTTCGCAAACTGGCGACACCTCCAGAACAGAGGTGGGCTGGATCAGCCCTGCCCGGGCCAGGGCGCTTCGCTCGCCAACCTGGTAGACGACCTGCCGAGCGCCTCGAAATTCGGCGGGCGAGATGATGTCTCCCCACCGCTGATCGCGACGCGAAGCGATGCAGGTCATCTCGTCGCGCCAGAGCGCCATGCGCCCCATGTTCCGGCCAAGAGTACGTCCGACCGTGCGCGGCACGATGAAGAAGTCGGCTTGGTTCTGGTCTCGACGATCGACGGCGCCCGGTTCCAGGAACAATAGATCGACGTGCGGCGCCTCTTGCGCGCAAAGGCGCGCCAACGGGGGCGCAAGAAGTACGCTGACATAGTCTGCCGTCATGATCGCGACCCGAAGGCGCTCAATCGCCGGATCGAAGGCGCCTGGCGTCTCAAGCAACGACTGCAGGTCCAGAAGAATCTCGCCCAGTGGACCTAGAAGCGCGCTGCCGCGCTCAGTCAGCCTGGCCTCGCGTCCCCGGGAGGTGATCAGGTCGTCGCCGAACATTTCCCGAAGTTGCCGAAGCGCCTTGCTGACGGCGGGCTGACTGACGCCAAGCTCCCTAGCGCTCGCGGTGACGCTTCGCGTGCGCAGGAGGGCCGACAGCATGGGAAGCAGGTCGAGATTGGCTCGCCGAAGGCGCTGGGTGAGCAGTCGCTGGGAAGCTTCGGCCTCTCCGACGCTGACATCCTCGACTGGCTTTATTTTAGTATGTCTGGCCATTCGTTGTCATAACTATCAGTTATGACGAAAATTCCAATATCGCGAGTTTCGAGGGCGATGAGTCCTTACTAGGCTAGGGATGGGGCCTTAGAGACCCACGAGCCAGAAGCCGGTTGTCTGATTACGACGATGGCCTAGAAGCGAAGTATAGGAGAGGCGTTCATGTCGACCGGACCAGCGTTCGCGCGAGCCGCGGAAATTGAGCAGAGCCTGGAGCTCTTCGCCGAGCTTTGCGAAGATCCGACGCCAATCGTCTACAAGCGTCTCTTCGAACTCCAACCGCACATGGAGCCCTATTTCTGGCGCGACACCAACGGCGCCATCAAGGGCGAGATGCTCTCGCGAACCTTCGCTGCGATCCTCGATTTTATCGGTGAGCGGCGATACGCCGATCACATGATCGAAACGGAAATGGTCACCCACGAAGGCTATGATGTGCCCCGTGAGGTGTTCTCCACCTTCTTTGCGGTCGTGCGCGACGCCATGCAGTCAGTGCTCGCGGCCCAATGGACGCCTGAACTGGATAGTGCTTGGTCCGAGTTGCTGGCGGAGATCGACGGGTATGCTCAGAGGACGCCGCGAAGCGACGTTGTGAGCGCCTATCACGCTCCCCGCGTGGCGGCGTTCCAGAAGGGCGAGACGCTGGCCTGAGCATTGCCAGCTAGCTTCACTAGTTCGCAACCTTTGGTCGGCGCACCGGGCCCTGAAGTGCAGAGCCCGGGTGCGCCGACCCAGCGCGATATGGTCGCCGCAATCCTCTAAATGCTGCGCTTTCGAGGGCTGTCCAAATCGCTCTCAGGCGGACTGCGCTTTGCGCGCTCTCTTGCGCATGGCTTTAAAGGCGTCGTCAGCAGTCACCAGATAGGGAAGGGACCAAAGTAGGGCCACCCATCCGGCGGCGCTCCAGAAGGCGACGGTCCAGTAGAAGGCCACGTCAATTCGGCCGCCGAATATCAGATAGAGCAGGCCCAGAAAGACAGGAAGGCACGCAATCAGGAGCCAGACGATCGCCTGCTTTTGGCGATCGAGTGCGGCGAAGATGCGCTTAGCGCGCTGCGAGCCTGGGATCATCCACGGGTCGATGACCTGATAGTAGAGCGACGTTGCGACGACGAAGAGGCTCGCCAGCGCCCACCCAAAAAAGTCATTGGGGAAGAGGGCTGTCACCCAGTGCGATGCGGCCTTCGATATTCCCGATTCACCGCCAAAGTTCATGAGTGCGATGAGCAGGGCGGGGAGCGCTGTCTTGATGATGTTCCACTGGACCTGACGCCACTTGGCGGCCTCAAGGTGCGCCTTGATCGCATCTTCGATCTGTTTGGTGTTGTAGGTGAGGTGAGGCTTCTTGCCGACCCGGACTTCGGCGATGGCGCTGAAGGAGGAGATGTAAGCCAACACGCCGAGCGCATTGAACAGGCGCGGCGCCTTCCCGGTTCGACGAAGGTCCACGACCTTGCGGTGAAGTCCGAAAAGCGTATTGGCGGCCCAGTCCTGAGGCGGTGAAGGCGAGGCGGTCGTAATGGAGTCGGCGCTCGCTGGATGGTGGCGGTGCGTGTGGGCGATGTCCTTGATGAAGAAGTACGCCTGGTTGGCGATATAGCCTGTAATGTCGTCGCCATGGGGACCGTTGAACCCTGCCGCCGATAGGGCGCAGACGTTCTCGTCCGGTTCCAGCTCTAGAACGCCATCGCGGTGGAGCGATACGGCGAATGAGCCGAAGGCCTTGGGCGCAAAAGCTTCGTCGAGCTCCTTCA
>JAEXKM010000275.1 GCA_023445705.1 Pseudomonadota bacterium | reverse complement strand
GGCCAGGAACGGACCCCAGTCATCCATCTGGGTCTGGCGGCCCTCGGTCGAGATGATCGAGAAATTCACCACCTGCGGCGTCGCCGCCTTGGGCTCGGGCTTCTGCCCGCAGCCGCTCAAGGCAAGGGCGGCCGCGGCGATGAGGCCCAGGCGACGCGTGATCATGCAACTCCCCCGATATGTCAGCGTCCGGCCTTTTGCTCGCCTTAGATGACGGCGGCGCGACAGCTTGAACGCAAAAGTATGCTTGAGGCGAGAGCCTTAGGGCGCTAGGCCGCGCGGATGTCCGACACTTCGCTCCAGAACCTCTCCCTGCGCGGCCTCTCAGCCCAGGCGCGCGAAGCGAAAAGCTGGCCCTTCGAACAGGCCCGCATCCTGCTGGATCGGATTCTCAAACTTCGGCTCACCGATGGCGAGCGGGACCTGGCCGCCAGCCTGATCGGCGATGGCAAGGCCGGCGAAGCCGTGGCCACTTTCCCCGCGCTCAACCAACCGGTGGTGTTTCAATGCGGCTTCGGGGCCTCGGGCCTGCCGCATATGGGGACCTTCGGCGAGGCGGCGCGTCCGACCATGGTGCGGACCGCCTTCCGCGCGCTGACCGAGGACGCCATCCCGACCAAGCTGATCGTCTTCTCCGACGACATGGACGGCCTGCGGAAGATCCCGGAGAACGTGCCCAATCGCGAAATCCTGGAGGAGGACCGCGACAAGCCGGTCTCGGCTGTGCGCGACCCGTTCGGCGAGTACGAGAGCTTCGCGGCCCACAACAACGCCCGCCTGCGCGCCTTCCTCGACGGCTTCGGCTTCGACTACGAGTTCATGTCGTCGACGGAGACCTACAAGTCGGGGCGGTTCGATGAGGTTCTGCTGAAGATTCTCGAGCGCTTCGACGCCATCCAGGGCGTCATGCTGCCGACCCTGGGCGAGGAGCGCCGCGCCACCTATTCCCCCTTCCTGCCGATCAGCCCGACCTCGGGTCGGGTGCTGCAGGCGCCGACCCTGTCACGCGACGTGGAGAAGGGGACCATCACCTTCCCGGACGAGGACGGTACGCCGACCGAGGTTCCGGTCACCGGCGGCCATGTGAAGCTGCAATGGCGTCCCGACTGGGCGGCGCGCTGGTACGCCCTCGGCGTCGACTTCGAGGCGTCCGGCAAGGACCTGGTGGATTCCGTGCGGGTGTCCAACAAGCTGGTGAAGGTGCTGGGCGGCACGCCGCCCGAGGCCTTCCACTTCGAGCTCTTCATGGACGAGAACAACCAGAAGATCTCCAAGTCCAAGGGCAACGGCCTGACCATGGAGGAGTGGCTGCGATACGGCGCGCCCGAGAGCCTCGCCTACTACATGTATCAGTCGCCGAAATCGGCCAAGCGGCTCTATTTCGACGTCATCCCGAAGGCGACGGACGAGTACCTGCAGCAGCTCGACGCCTTCAATCGCGCCAAGACCCAGTCGAACGCGCCGGCCATCGACAATCCGGCGTGGCACGTCCATCGCGGATCTCCGCCGGACAAGGGCTCGCCGCTGTCGTTCTCGCTGCTGCTGAACCTGGTCTCGGCGGCCGACGCCTCGACCAAGGAAATCCTCTGGGCCTTCATCAGCCGCTACATGCCGGGCGCGACCCCGCAGAGCGAGCCGATGCTCGACCGGCTGGTGGGCTATGCGATCAACTACTACGAGGACTTCGTGAAGCCCTCGAAGAAATTCCGCAGTCCGGACGCCAGGGAGCGGGCGGCGATGGAAGACCTCGTCGCACGGTTCAAGGCGCTGCCGGCCGACGCCGACGCCGAGGCGATCCAGAACGAGGTCTTCGAGGCCGGCAAGGCCGCTGGCTTCGAGCCGCTGCGGACCTGGTTCCAGGCGCTCTACGAAGTGCTTCTGGGCCAGAGCCAGGGGCCGCGCTTCGGCTCCTTCGCGGCGATCTTCGGCCTGGAGCGCACGGTGGCGCTGATCGAGAGCGCCCTGGCCGGGGAGCTTGCGGGCGCCTAGCCTGCGGCTCCTCGCCGGGTTGCCGCGGCGGGCGGATCGGGGAATGGTCGCGCTTTAGCGTCGAGCGGAGCCGTCCTTGTCCAAGCGTCTGTCCCTAGCCCTGTTGTTCGTCGCCGCGTCCGCGGCTCCCGTCATGGCGGCCGACGCCGCAGACCGCTGGTGGTCGCATGTCGAGGTGCTGGCCGGGCCGGAATACGAGGGCAGGCTGACGGGTACGGCCGGGTATGACCGCGCCGCAGCCTATGCGGCGGGGCAGTTCAAATCCTTCGGCCTGCAGCCGGCGGGGACCGACGGCTTCCTGCAGCCGATGAAGTTCACGGTCCAGAAGGTGCTGGCCGACCGTTCGAGCGCCGCACTGGTGGTGAACGGCCAGGAGCAGCCGCTGCGGGTCGGACCAGACCTGCTGCTGGGCGCGCGGACGCCGCAGCCGAAGACCATCGACGCGCCGCTCGTCTTCATCGGCTATGGCCTCCACCTGCCGGAGGTCGGCTATGACGACTTCGCCCGCCAGGACCTGAAGGGCAAGATCGCCGTCTATGTGAACGGCGGCCCCGGCGACATCTCCGCGGCGTTGAAGGCCCATTCCCGCGGCTCGGAGACCTGGCGCGCAGCGCAGGCCGCCGGCGCCGTGGGGCTTATCTCGCTGCCCACGCCCAAGTCGATGGACGTGCCCTGGGAGCGCCAGATGCAGAACGCCGGCCAGCCCGGCATGTACCCGGCCGACGCCGGGCTGAACGAGATCCGCGGCCACGCCTTCTCCGCCAGCTTCAATCCGGCCGAGGCCGAAAAGCTCTTCGCCGCCTCGGGCCACAGCTTCGCCGAGGTGCTGGCCCTGGCCGACGCGGCCAAACCGATCGAGGCCTTCGACCTGAAGGCCAGGCTGAAGGCCCAGGTCGAGACCGAGGTTTCCGAGGTCTCATCCGCCAATGTCGTCGCGCGGCTGCCCGGGTCCGATCCCAAGCTGGCCGCCCAGAACGTGGTGGTGACGGCTCACCTTGATCACCTGGGACCCAATACGACCGGCAAGGGCCCGGCCTACTACGCCGGCGCGCTCGACAACGGCGCGGGGGTCGCCTCGGTCCTGGAGATCGCGCGCACCCTGTCCGAAACGCATCCGAAGCGTTCGGTGCTGTTCGTACTGGTGACGGGTGAGGAAAAGGGCCTGCTGGGGTCGAAGTATTTCGCGGGCAAGCCCAGCGTTCCGGCCGACTCCATCGTGGCCAATCTCAACATGGACATGGCCCTGCCGCTCTGGAAGTTCGACTCCGTGCTGATCTATGGCCTGGACGAGAGCACTCTGGGCGACACCGCCAAGAGGGTCGCTGGAGCCGAAAGGCTGGAGATCGTCTCCGACCCCTATCCGGACCGCAATTCGTTCATCCGGTCGGACCAGTACAGCTTCATCCGCACGGGCATCCCGGCGCTTTCGTTCAAGTTCGGCTTCAAGCCGGACACGTCGCAGGCGGCGATCGAAAAGGAATGGCGCGCCGCGCGCTACCACGCGCTCGCCGACGACCTCTCCCAGCCGGTGGAGAAGGAGGAGGCCGTGAAGTTCAACGGTTTCCTGGGCGACCTTATCCTGGCCATCGCCGACGAACCGGAGCGCCCGAAGTGGAAGGACGGCAGCTTCTTCAAGCGCTTCGCGCGCTGAACGGCCCAGCAAGAGAGGTGTCATCCCGGTTTGCGAAGCAAGACCGGGACCCATAAACGCTGTGCCAGGGTGTTGGCCCAGGCCTAACCGCACCTGAGAACTCCGCGCGTATGGGTCCCGGTCTTCGGCCTACAGCCGAAACCGGGATGACACCGTAGCGCCGGGCAATATCACCCGATCCGGCTGGACATCCCGCCGTCCACGAACAGCACCGTGCCGGTAATGAACCTAGCCTCGTCCGAGGCCAGGAACAGGGCCGCATAGGCGGTGTCCCAGGCCGTGCCCATC
>JAEXKM010000160.1 GCA_023445705.1 Pseudomonadota bacterium | reverse complement strand
ACATCGACACATGTGCGTCGCTCGCTGGCTCGACCTTTGATGGTTACCCAGATAGGGGCTCGGCGACATTTCGCCACCCCAGAAACGCTGAAAGTCGGAAGAAGTTTTCGCAACGACGGTCGATTGTCGCCCGCGGTGTGATGCGCCGCGGACACAGGCGCCGAAATCTCGTCTCTCCGCGGCTTCGCGACCTCTCGCATAGGGAGCTTCTTGCGCCCATATGCGTGCTCTCCCCATGGACGCCATCCTTCAGAGTCTCGCCGAGTTCATAGCCCGCCATAGCGGATGGGCTGGCTTGGTGCTGGGAGTCATCACCCTGCTGGAGTCGCTGGTTCTGATCGGCGCCTTCATTCCGGCTACGGCCCTGATGGTGATGGCGGGCGGCCTGATCGCCGCCGGGGTGCTCGATCCGGTGCAAGTGGTGTTCTGGTGCGTGGCCGGCGCGGTGATCGGCGACGCGATCTCGTTCGAGCTCGGTCGCCGGCTAGGCCCGCGCGCCCTGCGTCACCCGATGTTCGCCACCCATCGGCGGAAGGTCGCGCGTACGCGGCTCTTCAATCGACGCTACGGCGCCGCCTCGATCTTCATCGGCCGCTTCTTCGGGCCGTTGCGGGCCTTCGTTCCGCTGGTCGCCGGCTTGCTGCAGATGCGGAGGCGGACCTTCCAACTCGCCAACGTCCTTTCGGCGATCATCTGGGTGCTGGTCATTCTGGCTCCGGGCTATTTCGCGGCGCGGGGCCTGGCCGAACTTGAGGCCCTGGGCGAAGCGCACTGGGCGACCATCGTCGTCATCACCGGCCTCGGCATGGCGGTCATCGGTGTGGTGGGGCGCGAGGTCCTGCGCCGCCGCGCGCGAGCCCTGGCCGAAGCTGTGGCGCTGACCGAGCGCCGCTCCTGACGCCAGCCTTGCGTGCTTGACGCCTTCGCGCCAGCGGTCGAGGCTTAGGGCCGGGAGGACAGTGTGTGTCTCAATCGATCATCATCCAGGTAGCCGCAACCGCCGCGGCCCTGGCCGGCCTGCTCGGCGTCGCCTTCTGGGCCAAGATGGCCAAACCGTTATCTCCCCTGTCTGACGAGCGTGCGCGCGCACTGCTGCAGTCGGCGTTTCCCACCCGCTCGCTCGAACAGATCTGGGTTGCGGTGGACGGCCGGGGCGCCCTGGCCAAGTCGGGCGCCGCGGCGCTCGTGCTGTGCGAGGCTGGCGACAGCTATGTCGCCCGCCACATCCCCTGGGCGCAGGCGGTCGCATCCAGCTTCAAGGACGGCGTGGTCCGTCTCGATCTTTCGGACGTCTCCGCGCCGGAGGCCCGGCTCGCGCTTCAGGGTTGGCCGCCCGAGCCAGAGCCCGACAAGCGGGCGGCCTAGTCGCAGATCGTCAGGCCTGAACCCAGAGGGCCTCCATCCCGCGAAAGAAGGGTAGGGCGCGCCAGGTCGGCGGCTCGTCCTTGGCGAGCTTCAGGTCCGGGAACCTTGCGAAGAGGCGCACCAGGGCCTGCTTGGCCTCGATCCGAGCCAGAGGCGCGCCGATGCAGATGTGGGCGCCGCCGCCGAACGCGACATGGGGCGCATGCTTTCGCGTGATGTCGAACCGGTCCGGGTCTTCGAAGACCTCCGGATCGCGGTTGGCGGCATGCAGGGACGTGATCACCGAATGGTGCGGCTGCATCGGGCAGCCCCCGACTTCACGCGGTTCCGACACGACCCGGTTGGTGATGGCCACCGGCGATTCATAGCGCAGGATTTCCTCGACGGTCGCCGCGGCCAGGCTCTGGTCGGCCTTGAGCAGGGCAAGTTGCTCCGGATGGTTCAGCAGCAGCCAGACGCCGTTGCCGATCAGGTCCGTGGTGGTCAGGTTGCCGCCGATGAGCAGGGCCGAGAGGTTGACCCGCACCTCCTCGTCAGCCAGCGGCGCGCCGTCCTGCTGCAGCTTGACCATGTCGGTGATCAGGTCGTCGGCCGGCGTCGCTCGGCGCGCAGCCATCAGCTCGGTGAAATACTCGGTAAGCATGGCCGAGCCCCAGGTCATCCGCTCGGTCTCTTCAGGCGTGCGCAGCGGGTTGAGCCCAAGGATGGATGCCTCCGACCATGCGCGAAACTCGCGGAATCGGTCGCGCTCGACGCCCAGGATGGTCGCGATCACCAGGATTGGGATCGGGATCGCGACCTCGGAGATCAGGTCGAACGGTCGGTCGGTCGGAGCTTCGTCGATCACCTCGTCGATGATCGCCTCGATCTGCGGCTTCATGGCGTTGATGCGCGCATAGAAGGCCTTGGCGAGCGGAAGACGCACGCGGGAGTGATCGGGCTCGTCCAGAGAGAGGATGCTGTCGACGCGCTTGGGGTCTTCGCCGTCGTCCATGCGGCGAAGCAGGGCGCCTTCCTCCGAATGGCTCCAATGGCGCCAGAGGCTGCGGTCGTTGACCGTCTCGCGGACGTCGCCATAGCGGGTCAGGAGCCAGGTCTTGACCGGCTCGTCCCGCAGCACCGGGCACTGCTCTCGGAGGTCCTTCAGGCGTCCGTGCGGATCGACCCTGGCGACCGGATCGAACGCCGAGGTCTCCACGATATTCCATGGGCCAGCCATGAACCTTCCTCCCCATTTATCTTTGAGGAGAGAGTGGGCGTTTTCCGCGCAGGTTTAAAGTGCCGGATGCTACTCCCGCAGAAGTGGCAGCGCGAGGCCCGAAACCGGCCGGGCGCTGAGGGTTTCACGCCTGAACCGGAACAGCTCCGCCGGGCGGCCCCCGGTGTCGGCGTCGACCCGGCCAAGGCCCTCCACCAGTTCGGCCCGCTCCAAGGCGCGCCGGAAGTTCTGCTTGTGCAGAGCGACCCCGGCGATCGCCTCGACCGTGCGCTGGAGCGCCGAGAGCGTGAAGGCCTCGGGCATGAGCTCGAACACCACGGGCCGATACTTCAGCTTGCCACGCAGGCGGGAGAGGGCGGTCGCCAGGATGCGGCGGTGATCCGAGATCATCGGCTCTCCCAGTGCGGCCACGAGCGTCTCGCTGGGCGTGCAGGGGCCTTCTCCGCGATCGCGCGTCGCTTCGGGGGCGAGCCCGGCCTCATAGAGCAGCTCATAGCGCTCCAGCACCCGCTCTTCGTTCCAGGGCGCGTCGTCGAGCGCGAACAGCAGGCGTGCGCGGCCGAGTTTCTCCGGACGTCCAGCGGCCCATCGGCGCAAGGCCGGCTCGATCTCGTCGAGAGCCAGGGGGCGGCCCTGCCGCCAATCCTCGTACGGGAAGAACCGGGCCCAGGCGGCCCAGCCGGTGTCCGGCGCCGCCGTATCGACCGGCGAGGGCGCAAGGCCGAGATAGCCCACGGAGATCACCCGCTCGGCGCCCGAGCCGTCACCCATGTCCGCCACCGGCGCGTCGCGGCCCTTGTCCCCGAAGGTGTAGAGCTGCTCGACATAGCCGAGTTCAAAGCGCGTCTGGGCGGTCACGAAGGCGCGCAACGCCAACTCGAAGGTGCGGTCGCCGTCGGGATCGAACGGCCCGAACGGCAGGCTGGCAGGGTGACCGTCCGGCCTGACCGTCAGCACGACGGCGTCGCCGTCGCGAACGGCGACCACCACCGCCGACAGGCCGATGACGACGGTCGACGTGCTCATCAGTAGGTCGCCGCCAGCTCGAATGGAGCTCCCACGCCTGAATACTCGTAGTCACCCATCGCTTCGACGGCGTCGACCATCCGCCCGCGCCGGCCCAGCACGTCGTCGGCGATGGCCACGATGCGGCGGTTTGGATAGGCGTGCTTGGCCGCCTGCCGCATGCCCATGGCGATGGTCAGCTCGTCGGCGTGCGGATTGCGGTCACAGGCCAGGACGAAGGCGCTGGCGCTGGAGCGGCTGATGCCGGCCCAGCAGTGGACGATCATCGGGGCGCTGGCGTCCCAGCCCCGCCCGAAGGCCAACAGGCGGTGGACGATGTCCTCGCTGGGCAGGATCAGTCCTTCCATGGGCTCGGCGATGTCGTTCACCGAAATCCTGAGGTGGCGGTCCGAGGTGAAGCTTTCGGGCGTCTCGATCATGCTGGCGGCGTCCAGCAGGGTGACCAGGTGCGAGGGCGCGCGCGAGGCGATCAGAGCGGGTACTTCGGCCAAGCCGCAAACGATGAAAGTCATTGTCCTACTCGGTGTCGAACGCCGCGTCGGACGACGTCGCGGCGAATCCCGCAGCCTCCGAAAGAACATTGTAGCGCTGAATGTAACGAGATTGCGCCTGGGCGGGAGACAACAGTTCGATGGCCAGGACGTAACCGGCCGGTGGCTCTCCGAAGAACTCCAGGGCCTCGGCATGCGTGAATCCGGCCAGTTGTGTCGCCTCGAAGAAGGCGCAGGCCCGGTCGGCCTGCTTGATTAGCTTCTTGATCGCGGCCGGCGCCTTTGCGGGAATGCCGAAGCGGATATGGATCGCCGCTTCCAGCCGCTCCTCGAATTTCTTGTAGTCGACGCCCAGCGCGGCCTTGAATGGGCTGATCATGTCGCCGATCACGTACTCCGAGGCGTCGTGCAGCAGCGCCGCCAGTCGCCATTTCGGCTCCAGGGTCGGCTGGATGTGGGCGCAGATCTCTTCGACGACGACCGAGTGCTGAGCCACCGAGAAAGCATGTTCGCCCACCGTCTGGCCATTCCACCGGGCGACCCTGGCCAAGCCATGGGCGATGTCCTCGATCTCGATGTCCATAGGGGAGGGGTCGAGCAGGTCGAGCCGGCGCCCTGACAGCATCCGCTGCCATGCTCGAGGTTCCTTGCGCGATGAACGCAGCCCTTTTGTCACAGATGCGTTCCTCTTCACAGCCAAGGTCGTGAACTGAACCAGGACTTGTCAAAGATCAATGCACGGCAAGCGCCCCAGGCTCCAGTCTGCGAATGGCTTTAGAAAGGACGCGCGATGAGTTGGGCTAGGATCATGGCGCCGCTATGCGGTGGGGAAGGCGACCGGACGGTCATCGCCGCCGGAGCCAAGCTCGCCGAACCGTTCGGCGCTGAACTGGCTGGCGTCTATACGCCGGCCGACGTGGCCGACGTGATGCCGTGGATGGGAGAAGGCTTCCTGGGCGGCGTTCAGACGACGGCTTTGGAGTCCCTCAAGGAGGCCGCCGCCGCCGGCGAGCGGGCCGCCGCCGCCGCCATGCAGGCGGTAAGCTATCACAAGGCGCAGTTCGTCTCTCTGCAGACGCCGGTCTGGGCGGGGCTCTCGGCCGAGAGTCGGCTTTCGGACGTGGTCGTGTTTGGCCATGACTCGGCGCGGGGCCGCGGGCCCCTGGCCGAGGCGTTCCAACAGATGGTCGCCGACGAGCAGCGTCCTGTGCTGGTCGCTCGTGAAGGTTTCGCGGTCGGTGGTCCGATTGCGGTCGCCTGGGATGGCGGCAAGGAGGCCTCGCGCGCTGCGCGCCTGGCCATGCCCCTGCTGGAGAAGGCTTCGAGCGTGGTGATCCTCGCCGCGCCCAAGGCGACATCCCGCAGCTTCGATCCCCATCGCCTGCAGTCCTATTACGCGGCCCGTGGGGTGAGGGCGGAGGTGGATATCTTGCCCGACAGCGGCGACGCTGCGCCGCTCCTGCTCTACGCCGCCAGCAAGGCGGGGGCTGGGATCCTGGTCGCCGGCGCGTTTGGCCACCCGCGGCTGCAGGAGTTCATCTTCGGCGGCACGACGCGGACCCTGCTGTCGGCGGAGCAGCCCTCCCTGTTTCTTTCCCACTGATCTCAGAGGTGCAGGTCATGAACCTATCGCGCATCGTCATGCGGCTTGCCCGCAATCCGGGGACCGAGTTTGCGGGGGGTGACGATCACCGCGGCTATGTCCTGACGGCGCCTTTGACCGCCGATGGGATGCTCGACGAAAGCGCCTACGCCAAGGCGAAGGCCGAGTGCGTGGTGCGGCGCTTCGCCCCTGACGAGGACGCCGCGGACGGCCGGCTGGCCCGGCGCGGCGCGCGCTGGTTCTTCGACTATGACGATGGCGACGAGGCCGACGACGAGCCCGTCCACCGCCTGGGCGAGCACCGCTTCTCAGTTGGTGAGTACGTCACCGTCACCGATGAGGACGGCCGCCCGCTGACCTACAAGGTCGTCGAGGTCCAACAGCAGGCCTGAGCCTAGACGCCCCCGTTCCGGCGAACGAGGTCCTGGACGTCGTGATTGATGTCGTCTCCGGACTTCGCACCGATCTTCGAGCGGACCTTGGCCACGGTCAGGGGGCCGCTCTTGGGCCCGCCGGCTTCGTAGCCGATATAGCGATAGCCTGAGGGCAGATCCTTGCCCGTGTAGATGAAGGTGGCGCGCAGGCCCCGCTTCTCGGGGGACAGCGCCTCGCCACGCATGCGCACGTCGCGATAGATGTTCACAGTGGTGTCGTCGCCGTCGGAGTCGACCTTCAGCGGGCCGATGCGGACCTTGCCGCCGTCGCCATTCTCCGAGATGTGAACGCCCGGCAGGTCGATGCTGTCGCCGCCCTGTTTGTCGCCGATGATCGAGATGTTGACGCCCGCGTCGCGGTTCGCCTCGGCCTGCACGCGGGCCACCTCGGCTGAGATCGCGGCGAGATCGGCCTTCACCCTGGCCGCATCGGCGATTGCGGCGGTGACGTCAGAGGCGTTCGAACCTCCGTCTCCGGGCGAGGCGCGAAGTTCGGTTTCGATCTTGGCGAGCGTGGCTTCGGGGCCGCCCGAAACCGGGACCAGCTCCAGGCTCACCTCGGCGCCGTCCGCGGACCGATAGGCGCAGGTCTTGCCGTCGCCCGACACGCTGACGCGCGTCAGCTCACCCTGTGCGGGCGGGCAGTGGAGCTTGGTGGTGGAGTAGGAGGTGCTCTGGCCACACCCTGTCAGCAGCAAGCCTGTGGCCGCCATGGCGAGGGTGATCTTCATGAAAATGCGCTCCGATCTGTTCACGAAGAACGTGATCGGAGCGCATCAGAAGGTCGAGTGAATTCGCCGTAAGCCTATTGCTGGCCGGGGCGGGAGCCTGCGCCTTCGCGGCGGGCCAGGAAGGCCAGTCGCTCGAACAGGTGCACGTCCTGCTCGTTCTTCAGCAGCGCGCCATGCAGCGGCGGGATCAGCTTGGTCGGGTCCTTTTCGGCCAGCGCCGCCGCGTCGATATCCTCGACCATCAGCAGCTTCAGCCAGTCCAGCAGCTCCGACGTGGAGGGCTTCTTCTTCAGGCCCGGGACCTTGCGCATGTCGTAGAAGATGCGCAGCGCCTCGGCGACCAGCTTCTGCTTGATGCCCGGATAGTGGACCTCGACGATCTCGTTCATCGTGTCGGCGTCGGGGAAGCGGATGTAGTGGAAGAAGCAGCGGCGCAGGAAAGCGTCCGGCAGTTCCTTCTCGTTATTCGAGGTGATGATGACGATCGGGCGGACGACCGCCTTGATGGTCTCGTTGGTCTCGTAGACGTAGAATTCCATCCGATCGAGCTCCTGCAGGAGGTCGTTCGGGAATTCGATGTCCGCCTTGTCGATTTCGTCGATCAGCAGGATAGGGCGCTTGTCGGAGGTGAAGGCCTCCCAGAGCTTGCCCTTCTTGATGTAGTTGCGGACGTCCTTGACGCGCTCGTCGCCGAGCTGGCTGTCGCGCAGTCGGGTCACGGCGTCGTATTCATAGAGGCCTTGTTGGGCCTTCGTCGTGGACTTGATGTGCCAAGTGATCAGTTCGGCGTCGAGCGCCTTGGCGATCTCGTAGGCCAGAACCGTCTTACCGGTGCCGGGCTCGCCCTTGATCAGCAGAGGCCGTTCTAGCGCAACCGCGGCGTTGACGGCGACCTTCAGGTCTTCCGTGGCGACGTAATTGTCGGTGCCTTCAAAACGCTGGCTCATTCGCGCTCCCTGGGACGGGCCTGTAATGTCGCCCGCTTTCGAACAAATGTTTCAACCTGGGGCCAAACTAAAGCGCCAAGCGCGACATTCAAGCCGATTGAGCAGCAATCCTCCGTCTTTGTCGTAATCGACGCAGTCTTCACCTTTTGCGCGATCGCGTGGCCGATACCGGATCGGAGGCTGGGAAGGTCCCCTCCAACCCGATCTCCAGGGCCCGCTCGGCCTTTTCATCGCGGTCGTCGGTTTCGGGAGCGTCGGCATAACCCATGCGGCGCAGGTCCTCGTCGCTCACCGCCTTGGCCTGGAAGTTGGTGAAATCGTCCTCTCCGCCGCTGACCAGGTCGGCGTCGGCCACTTCGTCGAGGCCGTCGATCGAATCGGGCTCGACCAGATCGTCGTCGAACTCGTCGTCGCGATCCTCGTCGTCTTCCTCGGCAGAGGCGCGGTAGTGAAGCTCGTCGTCTTCTTCCAGGTCGGCGTCGTCGAACGCGTCTTCGTCGAACTCATCGGCGTCCAGCGCCAGCGCTTCGTCGTCGTCGCGATCACCGTCTGCGGTGGTGGCGTCGAAGAGGTCCGGCAGTTCCTCGAACGTGCGCATCTCGGCGACCTCTTCGTGATCATCGAGGGTGGCTTCGTCAAAGGCTTCAGCGCCGTCCTGATCGTCGTAGCCGTCGTCTTCTCTCAAGCCCGGCATGGGGATGGCTCCTGGCTGCGGCGTCCGGGCGGACGCCCTCGCCGGATCAACCCGCCGCAGCCAATCGCGTTCCGTGCTCGAGATGCTCGGTGAGGGCCTCGGAAACCTGGGCCATGACGCCGCTCCAGTCGCGCTCCGTGCCCCGCGCAAAGGCGCGTACCTGACTGTACCAGGGATAGTGGTCGGTCCCGAGCCAGGTCCAAACGCGCGGCGTGGAGATCAGCCAGGACGGCGTGCCTACGGCCGCGGCGATGTTGAAGGTCGCGTTGGAGACGCCGACCACCAGGTCGAGGGCGGCCGACAGGGCAGCGACCTCGTCCAGGTCGTTCTTCAGGTCGATGCCTTCCGGCTGATAGATTTCGACGCCGAACTTCTCGCGCACGAACTCGAGGTCCGCCGACCGGTCGCCGTACTGAAGGTTCACGAAGGTCACGCCCGGGGTGGTCAGCACCGGCTTCCACTGCTCGAAGGGCGAGAAGTAGAGGTGGCGGGCGGAGTTGATGATCAGGCTTGTCCACAGCAGCCCGATCTTGGTTCCGGGCAGCTTGCTGAGCACGCCGCGCCAATACTCGACCCGCGCCGCGTCGGGCTTCATGAAACCCGAAGGCCTTTCGGGGAACGAGCTCAGGGTCGGGCGGTACTTGCCGAGCATGTCGGCCATCGGCGCCCAGCAATCGATCCCCGACCAATCCTTGATGAACGGCGCGAAGCGGTGGGCCGAACCATTCTTGGACATGGTGACGTGGGCGCCGAACTCGATGTCGGGGAAGCTGCGCTGGAAGAAGCCCACCAGGCGATCGGTGACCGCCATGGTCAGCTTGCCATCGGGCCCGAGATCGTCGAGCACCGAGTTCAGCGCGTTGGCGAACAGGATCTCATCGCCCAGTCCCTGCTCGCCGAAGAGCATCAGGTGACGTCCCCGGATGTCTGTGTCCGGCGTCCAGCGCGGGCTCTTGGCGTAGTACTGGATCGGCTCGTTGAAGCTCGGCTCCAGCCGCGCGCCGTAGTATTTCCATCCCTGCGTCAGATCGCCACGGCTCAGGGACATCACGCCCACCGAGAACCGCATCATCGTGCCTTCCAGCGGCTGCCGCGCAAGCGGTATGGCGGCGAGGCAGCGGGTGATCGCGTCCTCCTCCTGGCCAAGCGCAAACTGCACGCCCGACAGGTTGTAGTGCGCCTTCGGATCCTTCGGGTTCAAGCGAAGCGCCTCTTCGTAGAAGGTCACCGCGTCGTTGAACTTGCCGGCGTCGCTCAGCACCGTGCCCAGCGTCACCCACAGCATGACCTCGCCGGGGTTGGCCATCAGCGACGCCCGTAGAACCTCGATGGCCTCGTCGTAGCGCATCTGGCTGCGGAGCAGGGCGCCGAGATTGTTCGAGGCCTCGGGCGCGCCGGGCTTGTGGGCCAGGCAGTGGCGGAACAGCGCTTCGGCCTGGGGCCACATCTCCATCCGATAGGCCAGGCGGCCCAGGTCGTTGGCGATCGCCGGGCTTTCGGGGGAAAGCGCCAGCGCCTTTTCATATGCTTCCAGGGCCCCGGCGCGATCGTTCAGCTTGTCCCGCGCGATCCCCATGAGGTGCCAGGCGTAGAACAGGCTGGGGTCGAGCTTGGCGGCCTCTATCGCGGCCTTCTCGGCGCGGTCGAATTGCTCGGCGCTGGCGTGCTTCAAGCCGCGCTTCAGGTGCTGGAGCGCGGCCTTCGTAGCCTTGATATTGGTGATCTCGGCGGAGAAACGCGCCAGACCTTCGGCGGAGGCGGCGTCGCCAGCCGGTCCGGTTTCGTAAATCGATTTGCGCACCCGCGTCCCCGCCGCCAATCTGCCTGGGGCGGACCTTGGGAAATCATGCTTAAGGCTCTGCTAATGGACCTGGGGCCGAGCGTTGCGCAAGGAGCGGTTAACCCCTGCCGACTAGCGTGGTCTCATCCGCATGGCGAAGCTGTGCCGGTCCTGGGCGACGCGCCTCGAATGGAGTCTGAGGAATGCCGCTGAAGCTGTCGCTGAAACCCGGGGAGAAGTTCGTTCTCAACGGGGCTGTCGTTCAAAATGGCGATCGTCGGACGACCTTGGTGCTGCAGAACAAGGCTTCGGTCCTCCGCGAGAAGGACATCATGCAGCCGGAAGAAGTGACGACGCCGGCGCGGCGGATCTACTTCCCGATGATGATGATGTATCTCGATGATGCGTCTCCTGGCCGCTACTACGATGAGTTCGCGCAGCGCCTGACCGAATTTATGAGCGCTATCGGCAATCCAGACGTGCTTGCCGACTGCGTCTCCATTTCAAAACACGCCATGGCCCGTGAGTACTACAAAGCGCTCATGCTGTGCCGGAAGTTGATCGAATACGAAGACAAGAGGTTGGGGAATGTCGCTTCGAGCTTATCAGCAAGCGGCCACGCGGGCTGAGGCCCCTCGCGATGCAGAGTACCGGCTCTTTGGTCAGGTCACGCGTGCGCTGATTGTCGCCTCCGAGGCGCCGGCCAGCGACGTCGCCACGCGAATCGACGCGATCGACTGGAATCGCCGGCTTTGGTCGACGCTGGCGCGCGATTGCTCCGAGCCCGGCAACCAGCTGCCGGTCGAGGTTCGCGCCAGCATCATTTCGCTGAGCCTCTTCATCGGGCGTCACTCCAGCGAGGTGATGCGCGGCGAGGACAATTTCGAGACCCTGATCGAAATCAACAAGATGATGATGCAGGCCTTGGGGCAGAAGTCCGAGGCGTCGGTCGCCGCCTGAGGCGTCTCCATCGTTGACGGTTTGAAGCGCCGGCCCTCTCGGGCCGGCGCTTTTTCTTTGCGCGAAGGGTTGGTGGCGCAAAATTGCCGATCGGCAAATATTGCCCACCATTCCGGCAATTTTTGCCGACCCAATTCGGGATTCCGGAGCTGTAGCGTGGTTTCGCTCGGGTAAACGAAAATACGGCTTAAAAATCAGTTGGTTGCGGCGCCCGTGTGCTGGCGCCGCGCTTGCTTTGCGTCGGTTGGGCAAAATGCCTCCGGCTGTCAAAACGACGGCTGGTCCCTGAGAAAAAGGACCCACGTGCTATGGCGTTGAATTCCGTCAACACGAACCAAGGCGCGATGATCGCGCTGCAAAACCTCAACACCACCAACAAGGAACTTGGCGTGGTCCAAGGCCGGGTGAACACCGGTCTGAAGATCGCCACCGCCAAGGACAACGGCGCCATCTGGGCCATCGCCCAGAACCAGCGCGCTGAATCGACCTCGCTCAACGCCGTCGTCTCGTCGCTGCAACGCGGCCAGTCGGTGGCCGACGTGGCGATGTCGGCCGGCACGGCCATCTCCGACATCCTCGTTCAGATGAAGGAAAAGGTCCTGGCGGCGACCGAAGCGGGCATCAGCACCGCCTCGAAGCAAGCGCTCAGCGACGAATACGAAGCGCTGCGCAACCAGATCGACACGATCGCCAACAACGCCACCTTCGACGGCGTGAACCTGATCTCGAACTCGGCCACCAACACCGCCAGCATCAAGGCCATCGCCAATGCTGACGCGACCGAGACCATCGACATCGACCACGTCGACCTTTCGAAGACCAACTCGGCCATCGCCGCGACCCTCTCGGTGCTCACCGGCACCGTCGGCAGCGCCGACGTGAGCGACCTGGAAACGGCCATTCAGGACGTTTCCTCGGCCCTGTCGAAGATCGGTACGGGCGCCAAGGCGCTCGACACCCACCTGACCAATGTCATGAAGCTCCAGGACACCCTGGACGCTGGTATCGGTAACCTGGTGGACGCCGACCTCGCCAAGGAAAGCGCGAGACTGCAAGCCTTGCAGACCAAGCAGCAGCTTGGGGTGCAGGCATTGGGTATCGCCAACCAGGCGTCCAGCGTCCTGCTCGGACTCTTCCGATAAGACAAAGGGGAGCGTGGCCGCCTGGCGGCCACGTCTTTGGCGTCAGCGGCGGGAAGGATCTCCTTCCCGCCGTTTTTCGTTCGCCGCTCAGGCCGGCGCTTCCCGCTCAGCCGCCGAGATTTCACTCGCACAGGCCCGCGAGGCCGCCACCTGATCCGAAATCCGATCACGCAGGGCTTCAGCGCCCAGCGCGTTGTCCGCGCTAGCCAAGGTGCTCAGCGCCCCTGCCGCCACCGCCTCCCGTGTGTAGGCCGCCCTCAGGCAGGGATCCTTCAGCCGCCCGCCGATCGGCAGCCCGCCGATCATCTTGGCCGAGGACGCGCACGCATCCCTGACCTCCTCGATCCGTTCGGGCGTAGCCGGCGCGCTCGCCTCGGTCGCCAGACCAGCGATCTGGTCGCTGCCTGCCTCCATGGCCCGCTCGCAGTTCCGAAGCGCGTTCCTCAGCGCTCTGATCTGCGGGATCGTCGGCGCGGCCACCTCGGGCAGCGCAGCAACGTCTTTCGGGATGTAGTCTTCCGGGCGGTCGTCGCAGGCGCTCAACATGGCGATGAGCACGGTCGCAGGCAGGAGCATACGCAACACAGGGACAGTTCCGTTCGTCAACCTTACCGAGCAGAAAGCCTCAAGCCGGGATTGGATGCGCGAACGGCGTTCGCCCGACGGATTGACCTGCGCCAAGGCCGCGCTTAGGGTCCACGCCCTTCTTTGAAATCGCTAGGTGCTCCCATGCCCCAGATCCTGGTTCAGGACCTGGCCAAGACCTATCGCGTGGCCGAACGCGAGCCTGGCTTGCTGGGCGCCGCGCGCGGCCTCGTGCGCCGACGCACCCGCAAGGTCGAAGCCTTGCGGGACGTTTCGTTTTCGCTCGAAGCTGGCGAGTTGCTCGGCTTCATCGGGCCGAACGGCGCGGGCAAGTCGACCACGATCAAGATCCTCTCGGGGATCCTGCGCCCCGACAGCGGCCGCGTGGAGGTTGGAGGCCTCGTCCCCTACGCCGACCGGATCGCTCACGTTTCGCGGATCGGCGTGGTCTTCGGCCAGCGCACACAGCTTTGGTGGGACCTTCCCGTCATCGACGGCTTCGACCTGCTGCGGGATATCTACCGGGTCGATCACGCCCGCTACGCCCGCACACGGGATGAGTTGGTCGAGATGCTTCGGCTCAAGACCCTGCTCGACCAGCCGGTTCGGCAACTGTCGCTGGGCCAGCGGATGCGCGCGGAAATCGCCGCCGCCTTGCTGCACGAACCCGACGTGCTCTTCCTCGACGAGCCTACCATCGGCTTGGATGCGCCTTCGAAGCTCGCGGTCCGCGACTTCGTCAAACGCCTGAACCGCGAACGCGGCGTGACGGTGCTGCTGACCACCCACGACATGCACGACATCGAGGCCCTGGCTCAGCGCGTGATCGTCATAGGCCATGGCCAGGTCCTGGCCGACAGCCCCTTCGAGGTGTTGCGCAACGATGTCCTGCGCGAGCGCCGGCTGCTCATAGACTTCGCCGAAGAGGCGCCGGTCATCGACCTGCCCGGGGTGGAGATCCGCAACCGTCAGGGTCGCTCGCTCGAGCTCGCCTTCGATCCGGCTTTCGTGCCCGCGCCCCGGCTGATCGCCGCGATCGCCGCGGACTACGCCGTCGATGACGTGCACGTCGAGCAGCCCGCCATCGAGGAGGTCATCGCCCGCTTCTACGACCTTCACGGCGCGGCAGAGGCCTGAAGCATGGACGCCGTCCGCCCCTACGCGGCCGCCTTCGCCGCGCGCTTCCTGCTCCTGCTTCAGTATCGGGCTGCGGCGCTGGCCGGCTTCGCCACGCAATGCTGGTGGGGCGGGATAAAGGTCATGGTCTACGCCGCCTTCTATGCCGCCGCTCCGACTGCGGCGGGCTCCATGAGCCTCTCCCAGACCATAACCTACATCTGGTTGGCCCAGGCCCTGCTGGCGCTGGTCCCCTGGGGCGGAGACCCCGAGATCGGCCAGGCGGTGCGCAGCGGCGCGATCGGCTATGACCGTCTTCGGCCCATCGACACCTATGGCTGGTGGTACGCGCGGGCGGCTGCCTGGATGACCGCGCGGGTCGCGCCGCGAGCAGCGCTCATGCTGGCCTTCGCGGGCGTTCTGCTGCCGCTCATCGGACTGGAGACCTGGTCCTGGAGGCCGCCGCCGAACCTCGCGCAGGCCTGCCTCTTCGGCGCTTCAGCCATCCTTCTGGTGGCGCTCTCATCGGCCTGGGTGATGCTGCTCAATCTCGCCGCCGTGCGCCTGCTCGACGAGCGGGGCGTCAACGCCCTGACCTCGTCGGTGATCATCGTCTTCTCGGGCAATCTGCTGCCGCTGCCGCTCTTCCCCGACTGGATGCAGGGCTTCCTGTTCGTCCAGCCCTTCGCAGGCATGCTCGACATTCCGGTCCGGATCTATTCAGGCGACCTGACCGGCTCGCGCGCCCTTGCCGGCCTGGCTCTCCAGGCCGGATGGACGCTGGCGTTCGTGGCCCTCGGCCGGGCCTGGATGCGCCGCGTCATGGGCCGTCTGCAGATGCAGGGAGGGTGATCATGTCGGCGCTTCTGCTGCTCGCACGCCTCTTCAGCGCCTCGGTCCGGGGCCAGTTGCAGTATCCGGGCTCGGCCATCGCGCTGGGCGTGGCCCAGTTCTTCGCGACCATCATCGACATCCTCGCCGCCTGGGCGCTGTTCGACCGCTTCGGCCCGATCCAGGGCTGGACCTTCGGCGACGTCGCCCTCTTCTTCGGGATGGTCAGCGTCTCGTTCGCCATCGCCGACTTCCTCAGCCGCGGCTTTGATGTCTTCGGGACCGAGTTCATCAAGACCGGAAATTTCGACCGCGTGCTCCTGCGGCCCCGCTCCGCCGCCCCGCAACTGATCGGTCACGAGTTTCGGCTTTCAAGGATTGGAAGACTGGCGCAAGGCCTTGTCGTCATTGGCCTTTCGACCAGCGTACTGGCGATCGACTGGCACATCGGCAACCTGCTGCTCGCGGCCTGGACGATCGCGGGCGGCGTCGCGCTGTTCATCGGCCTGATGGTCCTGCAGGCCACCCTCGCCTTCTGGACGGTCGAGAGCCTGGAGGTCATGAACCTCCTGACCTATGGCGGGGTGCAGGCCGCACAGTTCCCGCTCAGCATCTATGCCGGCTGGTTCCGCAATTTCCTTATATTTGTCGTGCCCTTGGGCTGCGTCGCCTACTTCCCGGTGCTGGCTCTGCTCGGCAAGCCGGACCCACTGGGCGCGCCCGACTGGCTGCTGCCCCTCACCCCTGCCGCTGGGTTCGCGTTCCTCGGCGTAGCGTTCCTGGCCTGGCGGCTGGGCGTCGCGAAATACACATCGACAGGTAGCTGAGAAGGGGCGGCTATCAGCAGGTAAACTGATGATAGCCGCAGAAACCCGCCTATTCGGCCGCCATGGCCAGGGCGCTTCCCCGGGTCAGGGCGGTCTTGGCGGCGAGCGCGACCTTGGCGGCCTCGTACTCGGCGGCCAGGCGGTCGATCATGTCGCTGGCGCTCGGAATTTCGGTGACTGCGCCGATGCCCTGGCCGCAGCCCCAGATGTCCTTCCAGGCCTTGGCCTTCTGGTTGCCGCCCGAGCCGAAGCTCATCTTCGAGGGATCCGACTCCGGCAGGTTGTCCGGATCCAGGCCGGCGGCCTCGATGGACGGCCGCAGATAGTTGCCGTGCACGCCGGTGAAGAGATTCGAATAGACGATGTCATCGCCCGACGAGGCGACGATCATGTCCTTGTAGCCCTGGACCGCGTTGGCCTCCTTGGTCGCGATGAAGGCCGAGCCGATATAGGCGAGGTCCGCGCCCATGGCCTGGGCGCCGAGGATCGCCGCGCCGTTGGCGATCGAGCCGGAGAGCGCGATCGGACCGTCGAACCAGGCGCGCAGCTCCTGGACCAGGGCGAAGGGCGAGAGGTGGCCAGCATGGCCGCCGGCGCCGGCGGCGACCGGGATCAGGCCATCGGCCCCCTTTTCCACCGCCTTGCGGGCGAAACGGTCGTTGATCACGTCGTGCAGGACGACGCCGCCATACGAGTGGATCGCCTGGTTCACATCCTCGCGCGCGCCCAGCGAGGTGATGGTCACGGGCACCTTGTACTTCACGGCCATCTCGACGTCGTGCTCGAGACGGTCATTGGTCTTGTGGACGATCTGGTTCATCGCGAACGGAGCCGAGGGGCGATCCGGATTCTTGCGGTCCCAGTCCGCGAGCTCCTCGGTGATCTGGGCGAGCCACTCGTCGAGCTGGCTGGCCGGGCGGGCGTTGAGCGCGGGAAAGGATCCGACGATCCCGGCCTTGCATTGGGCGATCACCAGTTCCGGTCCGGAAATGATGAACAGCGGCGAACCGATTACGGGGATGCGGAGGCGTTCGGCGAGAACGGGGGGCAAGGCCATGAAATTCGTCCCTGGTATGTGCGTCGAGCTAATTTTTACAGCGTACGCATAAACCGCCAGCGGGCGCAAGACGGGCCCTCCGACTGACCCCGCGTGAACTTGACGCCCGGCGCGGAGAGGCCCCAATGGCCAGCCGATGACAGATATCGCCGCTTCGCTCTCAGCCTTCCCAGCCGTCACCGCCGACGACTGGCGCGCCCTCGTCGAAAAGACCTTGAAGGACGCTCCGTTCGACAGCCTTCGCCGCAAGACGGTCGAGGGCCTGGCGATCGAGCCGCTTTATGAGCCAGCCCAACGCCCGGCGGCGTTTCCGCTGGCCGAACGCGACGCCGAGCGGCCCTGGGACGTGCGCGCCGCGATCGCCCATCCTGATTCCTCACGCGCCCGTCACGACCTGCTGGCGGACCTCGAAGGCGGCGCGGCCTCGGGCCTGCTGACGATCGATCCCACCGGCGCAGCCGGGACCGCGGTCGGTTCGGCGGCGGACCTGGCCCGCGTGCTGGACGGGGTGATGCTGGAGCTGGCGCCGGTGGCGCTCGACGCCGGCTTCCTCGGCCCGAAAGCCGCCGACTGGCTGGGCGCGGCGGCCAAGGGCTCGCCGACCGCCTTGCTGCTCTTTCACATGGATCCCCTCGGCGCCTGGGCTCGAGCAGGCGAAAGCCCCGGCCCCATAGAGAGCCATCTGGTCTCGGCCGCGACCGTGGGCGTACGGCTGGCCGAAGCCTATCCCAAGGCCGGACTGTTCCTCGCCTCCGGGCGGGTCGTGCATGAGGCGGGCGGCGGCGAGGCCGGCGAACTCGCCTTCGCCATGGCCGCTGCGATCGCCTACGCCAAGGCGCTGGTGCGTGCGGGCCTTTCGATGGCCGAGGCGTTCGAACGCATTCACCTGGGCCTCAGCGCCGACGCCGACTACTTCGCGGTGATCGCAAAGCTGCGCGCAGCCCGCGTCCTGTGGGCCCGGATCACCAGCGCCTGCGGCGTGGACGCCCCGGCGCGGATCGAGGTCCGCTCCTCCCAGCGGATGCTGGCGGTCCAGGATCCGTGGACCAACATGCTGCGCCTCACCTCGGCGGCGTTCGGCGCGTCGGTCGGCGGAGCCGATACGGTGGTGCTAGGCGCGTTCACCGACGCGATCGGCCTGCCGACCCCCTTCGCACGGCGCCAGAGCCGCAACACCCAACTCGTCCTGATGGAAGAGGCGCACCTCGGACGGGTGGCCGATCCCGGCGCCGGCTCCGGCTATGTCGAGGCCCTCACCGACGAAATCGCCCAGGCGGCCTGGTCGCAGTTCCAGGCGATCGAGGCGGCCGGCGGGCTGGTCGCCGCCTTGAGCGCAGGAATCATCGCTGACGGCGTCGAGAAGGTGCGCGCCGCGCGCGACGCCGCGGGAACACAGAAGATCGTCGGCGTCACCGCCTTTCCCCCGACCCAGGACGCACCTGTCGAGGTGGACGGCGCCACGCCAAGGCCGGTGGAGGTGCCGTCCGCGCGCCTGCCAGGACCCGACGGCCGCTGCCCGCCGCTCACTCCCGTCAGCCTCGCCCAGGTCCAAGAGGCCGCCCAATGAGCCAGTTTCCCGATTTCTCCACCCTGCCCCTGGCCGCCGAGACCGCGCCGCGCCAGCCGGTGAAGGGCGCTGACTGGGAAACGCCGGAAGGCGTCGCCGTGAAGCCCTCCTACAGCCTTGAGGACGTCGCCACGCTGTCGACGGGCTATCCGGGCCTGGCGCCCTTCGTGCGCGGCCCCTACCCGACGATGTACCTGACCAACCCGTGGACGGTGCGTCAGTACGCCGGCTTCTCGACCGCGGAAGATTCCAACGCCTTCTATCGCCGCAACCTGGCGGCCGGGCAGATGGGCCTGTCGGTGGCCTTCGATCTGGCGACCCACCGCGGCTATGACAGCGACCATCCGCGGGTGAAGGGCGACGTGGGCATGGCAGGCGTGGCCATCGACTCCATCCTCGACATGCGGACCCTGTTCGACGGCATCCCGCTCGACAAGATGAGCGTGTCGATGACCATGAACGGGGCGGTGCTGCCGATCCTGGCGCTCTATATCGTGGCGGCCGAGGAACAAGGCGTTCCGCACGAGAAGCTGTCGGGAACGATCCAGAACGACATCCTCAAGGAGTTCCTGGTCCGGAACACCTACATCTATCCGCCCGGCCCTTCGATGCGGATCATTTCAGACATCTTTTCATATACTTCGCGCGAAATGCCGAAGTTCAACTCGATCTCGATCAGCGGCTATCACATCCAGGAAGCCGGCGCGACGCTGGACCTGGAACTGGCCTATACGCTGGCCGACGGCATCGAATACGTCCGCGCCGGTGTCGCCGCGGGGATGAGCGTCGACCAGTTCGCGCCGCGCCTGTCGTTCTTCTGGAACGCCGGGATGAACGCCTTCATGGAAATCGCCAAACAGCGGGCCGGGCGCCTGCTCTGGGCCAAGCTGATGAAGGACGAGTTCGACCCGAAGGACTCCCGCTCGCTCTCGCTGCGTGCACACACCCAGACCAGCGGCTGGAGCCTGGCGGCGCACGACGTCTACAACAACGTCCCGCGCACCCTGGTCGAGGCCATCGCGGCGGCCGGCGGCCAGACCCAGAGCCTGCACACCAACTCGCTGGACGAAGCCCTCGCCCTGCCGACCGACTTCTCGGCCCGCATCGCCCGCAACACCCAGCTCTTCCTGCAGCTCGAGAGCGGACAGACCCGGGTCGTCGATCCGTGGGGCGGCTCCTACTACATCGAGCGCCTAACGGCCGATCTGGCCGCGCGCGCCCTGGAGCACATCGCCGAGGTCGAGGCCCTGGGCGGCATGGCCAAGGCCATCGAGGACGGCCTGCCCAAGCGCCGGATCGAAGAAGCCTCGGCTCGCACGCAGGCTCGGATCGACGCGGGCCGCCAAAGCGTGGTGGGGGTGAACCGCTACAAGCCGGAAGTGGCCGACGAGATCCCGGTGCTGAAGGTCGACAACACCGCCGTCCGCGAGCGCCAGCTTGAAAAGCTGCAGCGCCTGAAGGCCGAGCGCGACCCGGCCGCCGTCGAGGCCGCCCTGACAGCGCTGACCAATGGCGCGGCCGGAAACGGGAACCTGCTGGAGCTGTCGGTGAACGCCGCACGCGCCAAGGCGACGGTCGGTGAGATCAGCCTGGCGCTTGAGAAGGTGTTCGGCCGCCATGCCGCCGAGGCCTCGGCCGTCACGGGGGTCTATCTTCGCGAGGCCGGCGCGACCCGCCAGTCCGAGCGCGCCAAGGCCATGACCGAGGCCTTCCGGCAGGCCGATGGCCGCAAGCCCCGTGTGCTGGTCGCCAAGATGGGCCAGGACGGCCACGACCGCGGCCAGAAGGTGATCGCCTCGGGCTTCGCCGACCTGGGCTTCGATGTCGACATCGGCAACCTGTTCCAGACTCCGGCGGAAGCCGCGGCCCAGGCGGTCGCCGACAATGTCCACGTGGTGGGCGCGAGCTCGCTGGCGGCCGGCCACCTGACGCTGGTGCCAGAGCTGAAGGACGAACTCGCCAAGCTCGGCCGCTCCGATATCCTGGTGGTGGTGGGAGGCGTCATTCCGCCCGAGGACTTCCAGGCCCTGCGCGACGCGGGGGTGGCCGCGATCTTCACGCCCGGGACGGTGGTGCCGGAGGCGGCGATCGAGGTGATGGAGCGCCTGAACGAGCAGATGGGCTACGCGCAGTTGGAGAACGCCTGACCAGGCGGCGCGAGCGGGGTGGAACGCCCCGCTCATCCGGGGCAGACTGGCCTCGCACCCTCTGATCGCAGGAGTCCGCCATGTTCATCGCCATGAACCGCTTTCAGGTCCTGCGCGGCCAGGAGAGCGCCTTCGAAGCCGTATGGCTGTCGCGCGAGACGCATCTGGAAACCGTCCCCGGCTTCCTGGGGTTCAGCCTGTTGCGCGGCCCCGAGCACGAAGACCACACGCTCTATGCGTCCCACTCGCGCTGGGCGTCCAAGGCGGCCTTCGAAGGCTGGACGAAGTCCGAGGCCTTCCGCATGGCCCACAAGGGCGCGGGCGACAACAAGCCGCTCTATATGGGCCATCCGCAATTCGAAGGGTTCGAAGTGCTGCAAGAGGTCGCGCCGGCCTGATAGGCGGCGACCATTCGAATGAAACTGCGGCCGTACGAAAGCTCGGACGAGGAGGCCTTGGCCGACGTCTGGTTCGATGGTTGGCGGTCTGTCGGCCTGGCTTGGCCGGTGGTCACCCGAGCCGAACTGGCGGCGCGCGTTCCGAGGGAGGTGGGTGAGCGCTGGACGGTGACGGTCGCCGAGTTGGATGGGCGACTGGCGGGCTTCCTGGCTCTCGCCTTGGCGGAGGGTCGGCTCGATCAGCTCTTCATCCGAGCTGAGGCGCAGGGCCGCGGCATAGGCGCCGCCCTGTTCGAGGTCGCCGCCGCCCGGCTGCCAGCCGGCTTCTGGCTCAGCACCCAGATCGAAAATCACCGGGCGCGCGCCTTCTACGAGGCTCGGGGCATGGTGCTCGACCGTATCGAAGGCGCCGCCGGTGAGGAGCGCGCCATCTATGTAACCACGGCCCGAAGCGACGAAACGGTGATGGGGCCTTGCTGAGTGGGCAAAGCCCTGCCCTGGCCGCTGGCGCGGCCTCTTGACACTGACCGGCGGTCAGTAGTTAATGACCACAGGTCATTAGGAGCAGCCAATGGACAAGCCGCTGCGCCGCCGCCTCAGCCCCGAGGCCCGAAAACTCGAAATCGTCGAGGCCGCCGAGCGGCTGTTACAGGCCGACGGCGCGCGGGTCCGAGTAGAGGACGTCGTCCGCGAGGCCGGCGTCGCCAAGGGCACCTTCTTTCTCTACTTCCCCACCTGGGACGACCTGCTGGAGGCGATCCGCGGGCGGCTGGTGGCGAGGTTCGACACCGCCCACCCGCTGCCGACCGAGGCGCAGGGGCCGATCGATTGGCCAGCGCTGGTCAACGCCCAGGCGGCGGCTTTCATCGACTTCACCCTATTGCACATGGGCGTGGGCGAAGCGGTGTTCCACTCCGATTTCGCCGAGCGTCGCCCGCTGGCCGACAATGGCATCCTTCGGCTCACAGCCGTCATTCGCGCCGGCCAGGAAGCCGACGCGTTCGGCCCGGTCGATCCCGAGCCTACCGCCCGCCTGCTGTTCGCGGCGATCCATGAGGCGGCGGACGCCGTCGCCCGCGGGGAGAACCGCGACACGGTGGTGGCCGCGCTGCACAGCCTGCTCCGACGCGCGCTGGCCCCCTAGGAGAAACCTGCTTCGCTCAAAGGAGAACGACCATGAGTGAGAGCCTTGTGAACGTGCGCTACATGGTGGCCGACGTGCCCCGCTCCGCCGACTGGTACGTCGACAACCTGGGCTTCGAGCGTCTGCCCAACGCCTCGCCTGCCTTCGCAGCAGTCGAACGCGGCCCGTTGCGCCTGCTGCTGAGCGGTAAGGCCAGTTCCGCAGGCCGGGCGATGCCTGACGGCCGCCAACCCGAGGCCGGCGGCTGGAACCGCTTCCAGGTCATTGTCGAGGACATCGAGGCCGAGGTCGAACGGCTAAAGGGCCGCGGCGTCCCGTTCCGCAACGAGATCGTCACCGGCCCCGGCGGCAAGCAGATCCTGGCCGAGGACCCGTCAGGCAACTTGGTCGAGCTGTTTCAGCCGGCCGCATTGTTCTGATCGGTCGTGACGACCTAAGCCGGCGCCAGGCCCAGGAGATAGAGCCCGACGCCGGCCGCCGAGCAGCCCAGCAGCACGGGGATGACTCCGGCCTTCAGGCGAAAGATCGCGATCCCCGCCGCGATGGTCAGGGCCAGGGCGGCAAGGTCGAGGCTGGCCCACACCGGCCAATCGAGGCTGAGCCCTGGCAGGCGGACCTGCCGCGTCGCGCCGAAGAGGACGTGCAGGCCAAACCATAGCGCCAGGTTCAGGATCACGCCGACGACCGCGGCGGTGATCGCGGCGAGCGCGGCGTTCAGCGCCCGCGCGCCGCGCAGGGCTTCCACGAACGGCGCGCCCAGGAAAATCCAGAGAAAACACGGGGTGAAGGTCACCCACGTTGTCAGCACACCGCCCAGCACGCCGGCGACCACGGGCGGCAAGTCGCCGGCCTGGCGAAACGCGCCCATGAAGCCGACGAACTGCGTGACCATGATCAGCGGTCCCGGGGTGGTCTCGGCAAGGCCAAGGCCATCGAGCATCTCGCCAGGCTTCAGCCATCCATAGGTCTGCACAGCTTCCTGGGCCACATAGGCCAGGACGGCGTAGGCGCCGCCGAAGGTGACCACAGCCATCTTCGAAAAGAAGACGCCGATCTGCGTGAAGACATTGTCCCAGCCCAGCGTGACGCCCAGGGTCAGGACGGGAACCAGCCAGAGCAGCAGCAGACCGCCGCTGATCTTCAGGGTCCATCGCAGGTTTGGCCGGGCGTGGGCCGGCGTCTCCTCGCCCAGCAAGGTTTCAGCGTCGGGAACTTCGTCGCCGCCTGCGCCGCCGTTGTGGCCGGAGCCCGCCAGGAACGCCGAAACTCCAGCGCGGCCGGCGATGAAGCCGACGACTCCAGCGGAGGCGATGACCACGGGAAAGGGAACCTTGAACAAGAACAGAGCCAGGAAGGCGGCCGCGGCGATCGCCACCATTTCGCGGCTCTTCAGCGCCCGGCGGCCGACGCGCACGACCGCCTGGACGACGATGGCCAGCACGGCGGTCTTGAGGCCGAAGAACAGAGCGCCGACCATCCCGACCTGGCCGAGCAAAGCGTAGAGGACGCTCAGGACCATGATTGCGAGAAAGCCGGGCGCGACGAACAGCAGGCCCGCGACGAACCCGCCAACCGTTCCGTGCATGAGCCAGCCCACATAGATCGCGAGCTGCTGCGCCTCGGGGCCTGGAAGCAGCATGCAGTAGTTCAGGGCGTGCAAGAACCGGCGCTCGCCGAGCCAGCGTTTCTCCTCCACGAGGATGCGATGCATCATCGCGATCTGGCCGGCGGGGCCGCCGAAGCTGAGCGCCGCGATCCGCGCCCAGACCCGCGTAGCCTCGGCCAGGCTGACCGGCGCGGGTCGGGCGGGAGGGAGGTCTCCCGAAGGGTGGCTGGACGTTGGCTGGGTTTGGACGTTCAAGACACGCTCCTGCGTGCAGCGGCCTTCAGGGACCACCGCTCTGGAGCGGATGCTTGGATGACCGGGGCCATCTGGTCGGGCGATCCGCATCGGCCCGATGCGGACTCCTCTAGCGCATCGGACGAAGCGCGGGAAGGCGGCCTCAGCCGGAGCCGATCATCACCAGGTTGCCCTCGCTGTCGCGTAGCAGGGCGTAGCGTTCGCGGGGCGACCAGGGGGCGTCGATGGGGGCCTGGTCGAAGACGACGCCCTTGGCGACGAGGCTGACATAGGCGTCGTCCACGCTCTCGACGACCAGGATAAGCACCGGCTGTTCGCCGGGCTGGTCGTCGGCCCGGCGCTCGAAGAGGATGCGCGTCGGCGAACCGCTCACCTCGAGCTCGACCCAGCGCCAGCCGCTGCCGTACTGCTGGTCCGCGGCGAGAGCCAGTCCGAGCACGTCGCGATAGAAGGCGATGGCGCGATCCTGGTTGGTGACCGGCAAGCTCGAGAACTTCACGTGCCTGAACATGCTCTGCCTCCGCGGGCTAGACGTGGCTAGGGCTGGGCCGCTTGCGCCACTTCGGCTTGCCGTACCAACTGCGCGGCAGTTCCGAGGGGCCATGGCGCGCTTCTATGTCCTTCTGGAGCGCGTTCGCGGCCATGAGCTGCCCCGGAAACAGGGTGTCGATCGCCCATCCGACCACCGGTCCGGCGGAAGCCGCGGTGTCCACGATCAGATAGGCCGCCATCCGCGCCAGGGTTGGAAATGAGGCTCCGGCCGCTACGCCGTGCCAGAGCAGCAGCGCTCCCGCGCCGGCGCCGTAGGCTGTGCCGGCGACCGGCACCCAGGCCAGCACGCCGTCGAGGCCGATGCCCATGGGGCCAAAGCCGATCAGCCGGTCGGACAGGCGCTTGATGCGTTCGGCCGCCCGCCAGGCGGCGTGGGCCCGCTCGCGATCACTCGGCGCGTCGTTTGCCATGTGCATCCTCACAGAGGTGAGAAACGCAGCCTAACCTGAAAAGTCTCGGCCGAGCGAGAGCTTAGACGAGGTCGCCGGCGGCGGCGTCGAACAGCAGATAGGTCCGGCCGGCCTCGGAATTGAGCAAGGCTTCGACCAGGAACCCGGCCGGGTCGCGGGTCACGGCGTCGTCCAGGAGTTCGTGATAGCGCCCCAGATAGGCGACGACCTGACGCTTCAGGCCCTCGTCGGTCAGCAGCTTGCGAGTCAGGCGGCGGGTCGCGGCCGGGGCGAGCCGACGTACGACTTCGCGGGCGCCTTCGCCGTCGCGGGCCTGCAGCGTGGCTGCCAGTTCCTCGATCCGGCTGCGCGGTAGCAGGGCCGAGGGATCGATGCCCATTCCAGTGATTTCCGCGCCCAATATCTCCTCCAGCGGAGCCTGCTGGCGCTCGGCGACGACGGCGGCTTCCTCTTCGGATCCTTCGAGGGAGGAGATGAGGTCCTTCCAAGTCCACTCGTCGGCCGTATCCTCGGCGCGGCCGGTAGCCTGGCCGAACACGGTGCGGAACTCGGCGTCCGTGGCGGTCGGCGTCAGGCGCAGGCGGGCGCGCGGCTCGTCGGCCGCAGCGTTCTCTGGGGCCTTGGGCGGCGCGGCGATCGGCTGGTCGAGTTCGAGCTCGGCCGCGTCGTCCGCCGCCGGCGGGACCTCGGCCTTAGCCGGGGTCAGGCTCTCACGCAGCGAGGCGCGAGCCGGCCGCTCGCGCGGGGCAGGCGCCGCAGGCGCGGCGCCGGTGGTGGCGACGGCGCCCATCATCCGTACGGCTTCGCTCAGCGTCTCGTAATTGCGGCGCACGCGCTCCTGGAAGGCCTCGTCGATAGCCTGGGTCTCGTCGGCGGTGCGGCGTGCGTGATCCATGAGCTCGTCGATGCTCTCGGCCACGGCGAGACGGACCTGCTCGGCCTTCTCGCGGGCCGCGGAGGGCAGTTCGGTGGCGCGAGCCTCGATGTCGCCCAGCATGGCGGTTAGCTCGTCGAGGGTGGAGCGCGCGGCGCGAGCCCCCTCCTCCAGCTTGCGGATCGTGGCGGCGCCGGCCTGCTCGACAATGGCCGCCGACTGTTCGATCAGGGCGCGGGCCTCGCTCAGGCGAGCCTCGAAGAGCTTGTTGGCCTGCTGGCCAGCGGTGAAGGCGGCCTCGGAAAGCTGGTCCACCTGATTGCGGGCAGTCTCGGCGTGGCGCGCGGCGACCTGACGGGTCTCCTCGGCGGCCTGGCCCATGGCGGCGATCGCCGCGCGGGTCTGTTCCTCCAGACGCGCGCGCTCGGCGGCGGCGGCCTGGGCGACGGCCTCGACCGAGTGCACGGTCGACTGGCCAAACTCGTCGCGCTCGGCCTTGGCGGTCTCGGCCAGTTCACGGAACTGCTCGGCGGCTTCGGCGAGGAGTTGGCGCAGGGCCTCGCCGCCCTTGGCCGCACGATCGCCCATCTCCATGGTCGAGAGCCGCGCCTGGCTGATGAAGTCGGCAAGCTTGCCCGATTGCTCGTCCACCTGGGCGTTGAACGCCTGCTGATCGGACTTCAGGGCGTCGGTGGCGCTGACCAGGCCCGCGCGTTGCTCGGCAAGGCCCTTCTCCACTGCGCCGATCTGCTGGGCGACGCCGGCGCCGGCGGTTTCCAGGCGGGCGATGTGGCGGGTGAGGTCTTCGGCGGCGGTGCGGGCCGCGTCGCTGGTTTCACCGGCGGCGGCCGCAAGGTCGGCGGCGCGGGACGCCAGCGAGGCCTCGGCTTCGCGAAGCTGGGCTTCGGCGAGATCGGACGCCTCCCCGACCATCTTGGCCTGGCGGGCGATGACGTCGGCCACGGCCGTCGCCTGAGCGTCGAGCTTTTCGGCCAGGCCGCCAAGTTCGCTGCGTTCCTGACCGAGGGCCTCGGACAGCCCCTTGGCGGTGCGGGCGGCGTTGGCGGCGGCCTGGGCCAGTTCCTCGCTATCGGCGGCCAGGGCCTGGCGCAGCACGACCATGGTGTCGCGCGCCTCCTCGGCCGCCTGGCCGGCGCGGGCGATCTCCTCGCGGACGGCGTTGACGACGTCCATGGTCTGGACGCCGGCGGCCACGGCCGGGCTGATCATCTCGTCGGCAAGCGCCTTGGCGCGCTGGGCCTCGGCCCCGAGCTTCTGGCCCTGGCGAAGCAGATAGGCGGCGACCCAGACCAGCAGCGCCGGACCAATGGCGAGCGCCGCGAAGACCAGGATCGCAAAGGGCTCGAAGTCCAATGGCGCAACGGCGCGGCGATAACCGAAGGCGAAAGCGAGCGGGGCGCAGGCCCAGAGCACGGAAACGACGAGCGCAGCCAGATAGATCGGCCAGCCGGTCGGCGCCTCGGCCTGGGTCAGCCGCGTGATCGCGAGCGGACGCTGGCTGATGGCTTCTCGGGCCGGGGGCGCAGCCTCGCGCTCGAGCGCGAGTTCGCCCCCCGCCGCAGTGGCGAAGGAAAGCTCGGGTTCAGGCGCCGGCGTGGGCGCAGCTTCGGGGCCGACGGTGTCGTCCAACGCCTGGAAATCTACTGGCTGTCGCCGCTTCTTGATCTTCATGGCCCGTCGTAAGCGGCCTTCCACCCCTGCAGACGGGCCTCAGAACCCGCCGTTGCGCTCAAGGGACAAGAATTACCGGCGAACGCCGACGAGGCAAAGCGTTGATGCGGATGAAATTCGCGTGGAGCGGGAACCGGCCTGTCAGACGCGCAGGCGGGCGCGTTCGTCCGGGCATAGCGGGCGCTCTTCTCCCGCGGGTTTAGCGACCTTGACGACCATGCGCGCGTTCGGCGCGGCAGCGACCTTGCGGGTCACCGTACGCGCGACGGTGCGCTGGGCCGGGGCAGGCTTATCGACCTGCTGGGTGTCCAGCGTCACGCCGAAATGCGAATAGGCCGCAGCGGACGAAGAGACCACGACGGCGGCTACGATTTCGGTCAAGGTTTGCATCGGAACTCTCCCGTACGTCCGATACGATTCCAGCGAGCAGCGTTATACGACGATCCGCCGCAGGGGGCGATCTGTCACATCATGAAATTTCGGTCATGAAACCTCATGCGGCGACCTTGAAGGCCGCCCCCTCGTGCTGCAACAGCCACCGCTTGCGCTCGATCCCCCCGCCGTAGCCGGTGAGCGTTCCGTCGGAGCCGATCACGCGATGGCAGGGCACGACGACGCCCACCGGGTTGGCGCCGTTGGCGAGGCCGACCGCGCGGATCGCCGCCGGCTTGCCGATACGGGCGGCCAGACCCTTGTAGGTCAGGGTCTCCCCAGCCGGGATCGAGCACAGCGCCTGCCAGACGGCGCGCTGAAACTCCGTCCCGCCGGTCCGCCAGGGAATGGCGCTGAGCGCGTCGAGCTGGCCGCCGAAATAGGACTCGAAGGCGGCGCCGATCGCCGTGGGAACTGCGCCCTCCACGAGCTCGGTCGGCGGGTTCTGCCGGCGCAGCAAAAGGCGCAAGCGGGCCTCGTGGCTCGTCCAGTCGAAAGCGCGCAGGAAGCCCTGCGCGTCAGAAACGACCAGTCCCTCCCCCATCGGCGTCAGCAGGCGGGCGAGCGTCAGGACTTCAAGCGGCTTTGGCATGTTTGCCCTCCGACGGGTTCTTGGGATCGGCGGCCCAGAGGTGGGAGGCCGCGTAGGCCCGCCATGGCCGCCAACGCTCGGCGCGGGCCAGAAGCTCGGCGGGATTGGGCCGCTCCCCGCCAGGACCTTCCAACGCCCGCATCAGGCCGATGTCGGCGCTGGGGAAGGCGTCGGGCTCACGCAGGGCGCGCATGGCGATGTACTGTGCCGTCCACTCGCCGACGCCCGGCAAGGCGCGAAGCGCAGCGACCGCCTCGTCCAGGCTGCGGCGTGCGCCGAAGAGCTCCGGATCGGCGTCGGCCGCGGCGGCCAGTCCGACGAGCGCCCGCCCGCGCGAACGCGGCATGGCGAGGGTTTCGACGTCGGCCAGGGCGAGCTGGCCCGGCGTCGGGAAGAAGTGGGTCAGGCCCAGGCGGTTGGCGGCCTCGTCCTGCAGAGGCGAGCCGTACGCCGCGGTGATCTTGCCCGCCAGCATGCGGGCGGCATGGACGGTGATCTGCTGGCCCAGCACGGCGCGAACGGCCAGCTCGAAACCGTCCCAGGCGCCAGGCGCGCGTAGACCGGGACGAGCGGCCACCATCGGCGCGAGGTCGGGATCCTCCGACAGGTGCGCGGCGATCACGGCAGGGTCGGCGGCAAGATCGAAGACCCTGCGAACCCGGGCGATCACCGCGGGCCATGCCTGCACCTTGGCGAACCGCAGGGTGACCTTGAGGTAGTCGCCCTCCCCCGGCTCCACCATGACCACGCCGGTGGTTCCGGCGATCGCCAGGGTTCGGGCATAGCGGCCGTCACGAACGCTCTCGACGCCGGGAATGGCGCGCGCTGTCAGGAAGCTCAGCATGGCGGCCCAGTCATAGGGCGCGCGATAGGCTAGCCGAATGGTCGCCGAACCTCCGTCGCTGGCGGCGATCTCTGCGCCGCCCAGCCTACGCAGCCTGGCGGGCGGACGGTCGAAGAGCTGCTGGAAGGTCTCGTTGAAGCGGCGCACGCTGCCGAAGCCGGCGGCCAGCGCCACCTCGGCCATCGGCATGCGGGTTTCCTGGATGAGCTGCTTGGCGAGCAGGACTCGCCGGGTCTGAGCGACCGCGATGGGCGATGCGCCTACATGTTGGTTGAACAGCCGGCGAAGCTGCCGCTCGCCCACCCCCAGGCGCGAAGCGAGCGCGTCGACGTCGCCGGCGTCCAGCGCGCCGGCCTCGATCAGCGCCATGGCCCGCGAGACGGTGTTGGAGGTGCCGCGCCAGGAGCCGAGATCGGGCGAGGTTTCCGGACGGCAACGCAGGCAGGGCCGAAAGCCTGCTTCCTGCGCAGCGGCGGCGGACCGATAAAACCGCATGTTCTCGCGCTTGGGCGTCCGCGCCGGACAGATCGGCCGGCAGTAGATGCCGGTGGTCAGCACGCCCGAGAAAATGCGGCCGTCGAAACGGCTGTCGCGCATCACGAAGGCGCGGTAGCAGGCGTCGTCGTCCATATCCATGACTGGCGTATCCATGCTGGCATGATCGGCCTTGCCGCCCCATGTGTCTCGCGGTTTTCGGACATCACCGGAAACGAAGCGGCGCCTTTCGGCCCTCGTCATTTTCCTCGCGGGCCTGTCAGGAAAACTGTCTCGTCATGGAGATGAGGCTCCCTTAAGCCATCGCCCAGGGCCAATCTGCGCGCCGCAGCGATGCGACGAGCGGATTTTTTCATCGTTAGATTTGGTTACAAGCAGGGTTCGGCCCCGAGGTTCACGTGCAAGGTACAGCCCTGATGCAGGCGAAAGCGCCCGCGATCGCTCCCGAAACGCTTACGCATCTCCAGCGCCTGGAAGCCGAGAGCATCCAGATCATGCGCGAGGTGGCGTCCGAGGCCGAGCGGCCGGTGATGCTCTATTCCATCGGCAAGGACTCCGCCGTGATGCTGCATCTGGCGGCCAAGGCGTTCTATCCGTCCAAGCCGCCGTTCCCGCTGCTGCACGTGGACACCACGTGGAAGTTCCGCGCCATGTACGAGATGCGCGAGCGCATGGCCAAGGAACTGGGGTTCGAGCTGCTGGTGCACAAGAATCCCGAGGCCGTCGCCCGGAACATCAATCCGTTCGACCACGGCAGCGCGCTGCACACCGACATCTGGAAGACCGAGGGCCTGAAGCAGGCGCTGGACAAGTACGGGTTCGACGCGGCCTTCGGCGGCGCGCGGCGCGACGAGGAGAAGTCGCGGGCCAAGGAGCGCATCTTCTCGTTCCGCTCGGCCCAGCACCGTTGGGACCCGAAGAACCAGCGGCCGGAACTCTGGCGGCTCTACAACACCCGCAAGAACCCGGGCGAGAGCATCCGGGTGTTCCCGATCTCCAACTGGACCGAGCTGGACATCTGGCAATACATCCACCTGGAGAACATCCCGATCGTGCCGCTGTACTTCTCGGACGTGCGTCCGGTGGTGGAACGCGACGGGACGCTGATCATGGTGGACGACGAGCGCATGCCGCTGCGTCCTGGCGAGACGCCGATGATGAAGTCGGTGCGGTTCCGCACCCTCGGCTGCTATCCGCTGACCGGCGCAGTCGAAAGCACCGCCGCGACCCTGCCCGAAATCATCCAGGAAATGCTGCTGACCACCACGTCGGAGCGCCAGGGCCGGATGATCGACCACGACCAGGCCGCGTCGATGGAGAAGAAGAAGCAGGAGGGGTACTTTTGAGGCCTTCGCTCATCCCCGCGAAGGCGGGGACCCAAGCTGAATCGAAGATGTGCGCACTGAGCGGCCCTTTGGGTTCCCGCCTGCGCGGGAATGAGCGGATTTAATCGAATGGCCCATCAGTCCGCCCTGATCGCCGAAGACATCGAAGCCTATCTGGCCGCCCATGAGCGCAAGAGCCTGCTGCGGTTCCTGACCTGCGGCTCGGTGGATGACGGCAAGTCGACCCTGATCGGCCGGCTGCTCTACGACTCCAAGATGATCTTCGAGGATCAGCTTGCCGCCCTCGAGGCCGACTCCAAGCGCGTCGGCACCCAGGGCGGGGACATCGACTTCGCCCTGCTGGTGGACGGCCTGGCGGCCGAGCGCGAGCAAGGCATCTCCATCGACGTCGCCTATCGCTTCTTCTCGACCGACAAGCGCAAGTTCATCGTCGCCGACACCCCCGGCCACGAGCAGTACACGCGCAACATGGTCACCGGCGCCTCGACCGCCGACGCGGCCGTGATCCTGATCGACGCGCGCAAGGGCGTGCTGACCCAGACGCGCCGACACTCCTATCTCGTCAGCCTGCTCGGCATCCGCCACGTGATCCTGGCGGTGAACAAGATGGACCTGGTGGGCTGGTCGAAGGAGGTGTTCGACAGCATCCTCGACGAGTACCACGACTTCGCCGCCCAGATCGGCATCAAGGAATTCACCGCAATCCCGATGTCGGCGCTGAAGGGCGACAACATCACCGCACCCAGCGAACAGATGGGCTGGAACCACGGCCCCACGCTGATGGGCTATCTGGAAACGGTCGAGGTCGACCAGAAGCGACGCCTGCAGGGCCCCTTCCGGCTGCCGGTGCAGTGGGTGAACC
>JAEXKM010000069.1 GCA_023445705.1 Pseudomonadota bacterium | reverse complement strand
GACCATGCCGGCCGAACAGCCGAGCAGGACGCCGCCTGGGAAGTAGAGCTGCGGCAGCGACTGCGCGCCGCCCTCGGTGATGGCGCGGGCGCCGTAGGCGACGCGCTTGCCGCCTTCGAGATAGCCGCGGATCGCCGGGTGGGTCTTGAAGCGCTGGAACTCGTCGAAGGGCGAGATCCAGGGGTTCTTGTAGTTCAGGTGCACCACGAAGCCGATGGCCACGTAGTTGTCCCCGAAGTGGTACATGAACGAGCCGCCGCCGGTGGCGTTGTCGAGCGGCCAGCCGAAGGTGTGTTGGGTCAGGCCCGGCTCGAAGTTCTCGTCCGGAACCTGCCACAGTTCCTTGATGCCGATGCCGAACTTCTGGGGCTCACGGCCGCTGGTCAGGCCGTAGCGCGCCTGGAGTTGCTTGGCGAGCGAACCGCGGACGCCTTCGCCGATGAAGGTGTACTTGGCGTGCAGCTCGATGCCCGGCTGATAGTCGGGGCCCTGGTTGCCGTCCTTGTCGATGCCGAAGACGCCGGCGACGACGCCCTTCACCGAGCCGTCTTCGTTGTAGACGACTTCCGAGGCGGCCATGCCCGGATAGATCTCAACGCCCAACGCTTCGGCGTGGGCGGCCAGGGCGCGGCAGACGTTGCCGAGCGAGGCGATGTAGTTGCCGTGGTTCAGCATCCACTTCGGGAAGGGCAGCCAGGAAATGTCCAGGTCGCCGTTCGGCCCGAGCACCATGAACTTGTCGCGCGTGACCTTGGTCTCAAGCGGGATGCCCAGCTCTTTCCAGTTCGGCAGCAGTTCGTTGATGCCCTTGGGGTCGATGACCGCGCCCGAAAGGATGTGCGCGCCGACTTCCGATCCCTTTTCCAGGATAGCCACGGAAATCTCGCTTCCCGCGGCTTCGGCCAGTTGCTTGAGGCGGATGGCCGCCGACAGTCCAGCAGGCCCGGCGCCGACGATCACGACGTCGTATTCCATCGCTTCGCGTTCGATAGTCTCAGTGGCGATGGTATCGCTCATGATCCCCGTAACTCCCAAATTGCCGCGCCGGGGTTCCCCTTCCCCTTTATTTCACGCGGCGTTGATCCGTCGCGCGACTTATTTGAAGCTTGTTACCGGGCGGTCAAGCGCGAACTCCGCTATAGACGCCCTTTCAGGACCTGATGACGCAAGCCGCCGCCCTTGATCGCGCCACCGAGAGCCTCCTCGCCTTCTGGGCGGAGGCCGGGGTGGACGCCATGCTGCTGGACACCCCGATCGACCGGATCGAGGCGGGGAAGTTCGTCGCGCCCAAGCCTGCCGAGAAAACGCCGACCATCGCTCCGCCGCCCGCCGTTCGGGGCAATTCGGCCGCCCCCGACATCGCCGCCGCGGTGATCGAGGCTCGCCGGCAGGCCGCCGAATCACCCACGCTGGAAGCGCTGAAAGAGGCGATTTCAGCCTTCGACGGGTGCCCTTTGAAGTTCGAAGGAGCCCGTCAGGCGGTCTTTGGCAGGGGCGCAGCCGATGCTCCCCTAGTTGTGATCGGCGAAGGTCCCGGGGCCGAAGAGGACGCGCGCGGCGAGCCCTTCGTCGGCCGGGCCGGGCAACTGCTGGACAAGATGCTGGCCGCCGCCGGCCTGACCGGCCGGGCCTTCATCACCAACACCGTCTTCTGGCGCCCGCCGGGCAACCGCACCCCCTCCGCGCAGGAGCAGCTCGTCTGCCAACCCTTTGTGGAACGGGCGATCGAGCTCATTTCGCCGCGCATGCTGCTGCTGGTCGGGGCGCCGTCGTCCAAGTCGATGCTGAAGCGCGACGAGGGCATTTTGTCGCTGCGGGGACGCTGGTTCGAGTGGCGCTCGGAAGACGGAAAACTCGAGCTTCCAGCGATGCCTACGCTTCACCCGGCCTTCCTCCTGCGTCAGCCGGGAGCCAAGAAGAAGGCCTGGAGCGACCTCCTTACCTTGACCGAGCGGCTTGATCGCCCAGACCGGGGCGCCTAAGACTTCCCGCGTCACGAGAACTAAGGGCCACGTCATTCCGCGGGAGAGGCGGTCGACGTGGGGATCGCATGCGGGGACGCAAAGGCATGCGGATCGCGGCCTTGGCCATGATCTGCTCCGCCATAGCCGGAACGACGAACGCCGCCCCTCAGGCCCTGAGCCCGTGGGATGCGCAGCGTTACGCCGCTGCGTTCGACGCGATCGACCGCGGCGACTTCATCGATGCAGAGATGCAATCGTCGGAGATCAAGGATCGTTCCCTCGCCGGGCACCTTGCGTTCCGTCAAATGATGCGCCCCGGCGGCCACGCTTCCTATGACGAGCTCGCTGGCTGGCTGGACAAGTACAGCGACCTGCCGGGCGCAGAGCGCATCTACACCCTGGCCGCCAAGCGCAAACCAGTCAGCGCCAAGCCGCTCAAGACGCCCCTGCTGGCCGGCGCAGACTGGCGCCGGGTCGAGGTGACCGCCCAGGGGATTTCCGGCAAGGCGCCGGCTGACAAGACCCGCCGCGCGCGCGAGGCCTTCTACTCCGGCGATGTGCAGCGCGCCCTCGACCTGGCGCCGGCCGCGGG
>JAEXKM010000044.1 GCA_023445705.1 Pseudomonadota bacterium | reverse complement strand
TTCGACGAGGGGGAGCTTGCCGGCCTCGTAACCGATGCGCGCCAGGCGGTAGGCCTCTTGCGCCGCCGCTTGGCCCAGTTCGGTGGCGGCCAGACGCGTCTCGGCTGCGGCGTACCTCGCGGCGGTGGCGCGGATTTCGCCCTGCGCCTGCAAGAGCGCCGACGAGGCGCGGGCCTCTGCCGCCGCGACGTCGGCGCGCGCGGCGGCGATCGCGCCTTGGCTGCGGTTGAATAGCGGCAAGGGCATTGAAACCCCCGCCACCAAAGCGATCGCATCATCGCCTTCGAAGCGCCGCACGCCGATGGAGACGTCCAGGTCCGGAATGGCTTTGCGCCGCTCCACCGCGAGTTGACGTTCGGCGGCCGCCTTCTCGGCCTCGGCGGTCAGATAGGCCAGGGTCGTCGTCGCGGCCGGGGCGACCGTCGCCTCGCCGTCCTGTTGCAGGAGACTTATCTCAATGCTGTCGAACGGCTCGGGCGAACCTGCCAGGGCGGTCAGGCCGGCAAGCGCGGTTTCGCGGGCCGCACGCGCCTCGGCGAGGGAAGCTCGCGCAGCTTCTATCGCCGCCTGCGCCTGAAGCCGCCGAAGCTCGGCCTCGCGGCCCGCATCGACGAGCGCGGACGCGATCCTGGCGTCCTCCTCCGTCAAGGACAGGACATCGCCGGCAAGGACGAAACGACATTGGGCCGCCTCGGCCTCCGCATAGGCCATCGCCAGATCGAACGCGAAGTCGACGCGCGCGCGGACGGCGCGTACCTGAGCCGCGGCGACCTCCGACCGGCCCGCGACCGCGCGTGCGTTCCGCTTGCCGCCGAGCTCTAGGGTCTGCTGAAGCGAGTAGGTCGCTTCGGCCTGGCTGGTCCCTTGGAAGGGGCCTGATCCAGAGAAGTTTTCGAGTTCGACCGCCAGTGACGGGTTTGGGAACAGCGCAGCCTGTCGCGCCAGGCCCTCGGCGCGCGCTATCCCCGCGCGGGCTTCCGCCAGTCTCGGGGCTGTGCTCTGCGTCTGGACCAGCAGATCAGGATAGGACGGCGCGGGCGCCGCCACACTTGGACGCGCAGAAGCGCTGAGGGCGAACAGCCCCAGGGTGGCCACAACAAGCGGCCGCTTGAATTCTGTAGAGGACATAGACCTTCTCGCATGGGACGACGGGACGCGCGCGAAGCGCGGCGGTCGTCAGGCGCGAGGGGGGCGGTCGAGGTCGAACTTGCGGTCGCCAACCGTAATCCGATTTAGAACAAGCTCATGGCGATCGGCCGCCGAACCCAGCGTCGCAAGCGCGCCGATGGGCGCCGAAAGAAGCGACGCGCCGTGATGGCAATGACCGTGAATACAAACGTCCGCTGCGCCCTGGTCATCGGGCGCGTGGTCGGCGGAGATCGCCGCTGCGTGGACCTCACCATCCAGAAGCGCGGTGGCGGCGGCCAAAGGTGGCGCATCGTCCGGACAGATCAGGTTGTCCAGGCTCGGGGCCAGCGCAAGCACAGCGATCAGCAGGGCGGCGAAGACCACCCCAAAGCCGCGCCAAGACGCCTGACCGAACCCGTTCATGCCCTCTGTCTACTGTCTCCAGCGGCTAGAGGATCAAGAGCCATTTTGGGCTCGGCGACAGGTCGCGTCCTCTAGTCACTAGAGGATCTGGCGCCTATCTTGAGGGGTCGAAGCGAGAAACGATCCATGCCTCACCTCTCCATCGGCGCGCTGGCCAAGGCCACCGACGTCAAGGTCACCACGATCCGGTTTTACGAACAGATCGGGTTGCTACCCGAGCCCGTTCGCGCAGCGAATGACCGACGGGTCTATGACGAACGAACGCTGAAGCGGCTGGCCTTCATCAAGCACGCCCGCCAACTGGGCTTTGCGGTGGACGCCATTCGGACGTTGTTGCAGCTCTCAGACGAGCCGGATCAGCCCTGCGACCGGGCGAACGCCCTGGCGGCCGAGCAGCTTGCGACCGTCGAGAGCAAGCTCGCGCGCCTCGAAGCCCTACGCGGCGAGCTTACCCGGATTGTCGCGGCCGCGTGTCATGGGCAGGTCTCCGACTGCCGCGTGATCGAGGTGCTGGGCAATCACGACCTGTGCGCCAGCGATCACTCACAGCCGGAAGACGCCACCATCGCATAGCGCCGGCTCAGGCCGGACGCCAGCGCAGCAGGCGGATCGCATTCAACGTCACCAGCACCGTGGCGCCGGTATCCGCAAGAATCGCGGGCCAGAGACCGGTGACACCGATCACCGTCGTCACCAGGAACACCGCCTTCAGCCCCAGAGCCACGGTGATGTTCTGATAGATGTTGCGCATCGTCGCCCTGGAGAGGGCGATCATGTCGGCCACATCGGATACGCGGCCATGCAGGACTGCAGCGTCCGCCGTTTCCAGCGCTACATCCGTCCCCCCGCCCATGGCGATGCCGATGTCGGCGGCAGCGAGCGCAGGTGCGTCATTGATGCCGTCGCCCACCTTGGCGACCGCGAAGCCCTCGCCCTGCAGTGCGCGGACGATCGTCAGCTTGTCCTGCGGCATCAGGTCCGCGCGAACCTCCAGCCCCAGGTCGCGGCCGACCGCAGCAGCGGTCCTTGCATTGTCGCCCGTCAGCATCAGGGTTCGGATTCCCCGGGCCGACAACTTGGCCAGGGCGGCGCGCGCATCGGCCCGTGGCTCGTCCCGGAGCGCGACAAGACCCAGGGCGCGGCCTTCGGCGACCAATACCGAGACCGTTTTTCCTTCGGCGGTTAGGCTTTCGATTCTGGCGACCTGCTCTGCGTCGACTGGCGCGCGATCCGCCGCCGCCTTTAGCGACCCAAAGAACGCGTTCTCGCCGGCCACGTTGCCGGCTATGCCCTCGCCGGCGATCGCCTGGGCCATGAAGGCCGGAGGGATCGCGACGGCTTCGCTCTTCGCCCGATCGAGTATGGCGACGGCCAGCGGGTGGCTCGAGCCGCGCTCCAGCGCCGCCGTCATCGCCAGCACGACGTCCTCGCCGCGCTCGAAGGCGACGATGTCGGTAACGACCGGCCGCCCTTCGGTCAGCGTGCCGGTCTTGTCGAAGGCCACGGCGGTGATCCGACGGAGCCCCTCAAGCACCACGCCGCCCTTAAGCAGCAGCCCGCGACGCGCTCCAGCAGCAAGGCTCGCGGCGATCGCCGCAGGCGTGGAAATGACCAGCGCGCAAGGGCAGCCGATGAGCAGGACAGCAAGGCCGCGGTAGATCCAGGTCTGCCACGGGGCGCCGGTCGCCAGCGGCGGGACCACGGCCACCAGCGCCGCCAGCACGACGACGAAGGGCGTGTAGACCCGCGAGAACCGGTCGATGAACCGCTCGGTCGGCGCCTTGCTCTCCTGCGCCTCCTCGACCAGCCGGACGACACGCGCAATCGTGTTGTCGCTCGCCGCGGCGGTGACACGAAGGCGCAGCACGGCGGTTGCATTGATCGTCCCGGCGAACACCGCATCTCCGACGCCCTTTCGCTTCGGGACGCTCTCTCCGGTCACAGGAGCTTCGTCGATATCGCCCGCGCCCTCGATGATCACGCCGTCGGCCGCGATACGCTCACCGGGGCGCACCAACAGGATTTCACCCACCTGCAGAAGCTCGGCCGGCACGGTGCGGGGCTCGCCGCCCTCCTCGACCAAAGCGGTCTTCGGGACCAGGTCGGCAAGGTCCGAAATGCTGCGACGCGCACGATTTGCGGCCAGGCCTTCCAACATCTCGCCGACCAGGAAGAACAGGACGACGGCGGCGGCCTCCTGGGTTGCCCCGATGAGGACCGCGCCGACCGCCGCTACGGTCATCAGCATCTCGATGGAAAACGGGCTGCCATAACGGGCCGCCGCAAAGGCCCGTCGCGCCACCGGCGTCAGGCCGACCAGCAGCGCGCCCACGAAGGCGTAGCGTTCCAGGTCGGGGAAAAGCCGTCCGATCCCGTAGGCGAGAGCGACGGCTATCCCGCAGAGGATCGTCGCCCTGGCCTTCACCGAACGCCACCAAGGCTCATTCGAAGACGCGGCGGCCTCGGCCCCCACATTGAGCGGAGCCGAAGCGAAACCGAGCTTACCCAGGGTTTGCGAGATCGAGGCCTCGTCCACCCGCTCGTCGTGAGAGACCGCCAACACGCCGGACTGAAACGAGACCGCGACCTCCGACACGCCCGGCAAGCGCCGAAGCGCCGTGTCGATCTTCGTGGCGCAGGCGCCGCAATCCATGCCGCTGACGCGATATCGCGCCTGGGTCAAAACCCCGCTCATCAGCCCAGCCCGCTAGGCCGCCAAGATCTCGAAGCCGAGCGACGTCACGACTTCGCTGATCGCTGCGGAGGACACGGCGCCGACGTGCAGCACGCCGAGCGTGGTCTCCGGGTAATGCAGCGAGACATCTTTGACGCCTTGGATGTCACGCACGGCGGCGTCGACCTTGCGAGCGCAGCCTGAGCAGGTCATCCCCGTCACGGTGAAGGTGGTCGCCTGAAGTGCTTCGCTCATCTGCAGATCCTCCGTGTCGCGAACGAAGGTACTTCCTACAGCCACTCTAGGATCAAGAGGCGAAATCGTACCCGGGCAATCGACTGCGCGGGCCTAGCGGCGGAAGGCCAAAAGCGCGGCGCCGCCGCCGATCATTGCGACACCTAGCCAGCCCTTCGGGTCAAGGCGCTCGCCCAGGAACAACGCCGCCAGAATCGCGACGAAGACCACGCTCAGCTTGTCCAGCGGGGCGACCCGGCTGGCCTCGCCAAGCTTCAGCGCCTGAAAGTAGCAGAGCCAGGAAAGACCGGTGGCCGCGCCTGAAAGTACGAGGGAGAGAGTGACCCGGGGCGCGGCGAACGGGCTGGTGGCTGGCGCGCCGCTCGCGACCCATATCCCAGCCACAAT
>JAEXKM010000023.1 GCA_023445705.1 Pseudomonadota bacterium | reverse complement strand
TTAGTCCTGGGTCGTACTGGACCTGGAAGGGGGTCCGGTAGGCCAGCATGGCGATGAAGTGCATGGACCAGACGCCGCCGCCTAGCACCAGGGCCGCGCCGAGCCGCCAGAACCTTCGCGACGATTGCGGCGCAGTGCGAAGCCGCTCGGCCATGTCCAGGGCCGTGTAGGAGGCTACTGTCGCCACGAGATAGGAGATCAGGACCAGCGCGCCGTCGTGCCGTGTGGCGACGCCCTGTACGGTGTTGCTGAAGCAAAGCCCGAGTATGTCCATGACCAGCCCACCCCCAGGAGGCGCGTCATTGATTGGGCTACAGCCTAGCTAGCTGAAAGTGTACCGGCGGTTAAATGCGAGGCTAATACAACTCTACGTATTTTGCGGATTTCGACGGACTGACCAGGGCGTTTCAGCGCAACACCGGTGGGTGACCTTGAGGGCTGCAGCACCTATCTTCCGGCCATGACCGATGCGCCGCTCGACGCCCCCGCTATGCTTTCCGACATTCCGCGCGAGCCGACCCAGGACGGGCCGGCGGTTCGCCTGTTCCTGGTGGATGGTTCGGGCTTCATTTTCCGCGCCTATCATGCCCTGCCGCCCCTGACCCGGAAGTCGGACGGCCTGCCGATCGGCGCGATCAGCGGCTTCTGCAACATGCTGTGGAAGCTGCTCGTCGACATGAAGGCGCAACCCGAGGCGCCGACCCACCTGGCGGTGGTGTTCGACCACTCCGAGCAGACCTTCCGCAACAAGCTCTATGACCAATACAAGGCCCATCGGCCGCCGCCCCCGGAAGACCTGATCCCGCAGTTTCCGCTGATGCGGCGGGCCACGCGCGCCTTCGGCGTGCCGAGCCTGGAACTCCCCGGCTACGAGGCCGACGACCTGATCGCCGCCTATGCCTGCAAGGTGCGGGACGCGGGCGGCGAAGTGACGATCATCTCGTCCGACAAGGACCTGATGCAACTGGTGGGTGATCGGGTCTGGATGCTCGACACCATGAAGAATGTGAAGATCGGCCGCGAGCAGGTCATCGACAAGTTCGGCGTGCCGCCGGAGAAGGTGGTCGACGTCCAGGCGCTGTGCGGCGACTCGGTCGACAACGTGCCGGGCGCGCCGGGGATCGGGGTGAAGACCGCGGCCCTGCTGATCAACGAGTACGGCGACCTCGACACGCTGCTGGCCCGCGCAGGCGAGATCAAGCAGCCGAAGCGCCGCGACACGCTGATCGAGTTCGCCGACCAGATCCGGCTCTCGCGCGAACTGGTGCGTCTGGATTGCGACACGCCGCTGCCCGAACCGGTGGACGCGCTGGCGGTCGACGCCCCCAACGCCGACGAGCTTGCGGCCTTCCTTGAGGAGATGGAGTTCAAGTCCCTCGCCCGCCGAGTGGCCGGTGGCGGGACTTCGGCTGCGGCCGCGCCGGCGCCGGCGCCTGTCCCAGCCCCGGCGAAGGCGGTCGCCGCGGCGATCGACGTCAACGCCTATGTCTGCGTCCGTGACCTGCCGACCCTGGACGCCTGGATCGCCCGCGCCAAGGCGGCCGGGATCGTGGCCTTCGACACCGAAACCGACGCTCTGTCCTCGGCCACTGCGGCGCTCTGCGGAATCTCGCTGGCCGTCGCTCCGGGCGAGGCCTGCTACATCCCGGTCGGTCACGAGAACGAAAGCAACGGCGGACTGGAGTTCGAGACGCCTGAGGCGATCGAGCAGCTTCCCGTCGACGAGGTGATCGCGCGGCTCCGGCCGCTGATGGAGGACCCTACAGTTCTCAAGGTCGCCCAGAACGCCAAGTACGACATGGCCGTCCTGTCGCGCCACGGCGTCGCGGTGGCGCCGGTCGAAGACACCATGCTGATCAGCTATGCGCTGGAGGCCGGCCTCTACAAGAGCCACGGCATGGACGAGCTTTCCAAGCGCTGGCTGGAGCACGAGCCGATCAAGTTCTCGTCGGTGACGGGGACCGGCAAGTCGCAGAAAAGCTTCAAGCACGTGCCGCTGGATCCGGCGACCTGCTACGCGGCCGAGGACGCCGACGTCACCCTGCGGCTCTACAACCACCTGCGCCCGCGCCTCGCCAAGGAGGGGTTGCTGACGGTCTACGAGACTCTCGAGCGCGGCATGCCCGCCGTCCTGGCGCAGATGGAGAACGAGGGGATCAAGGTCGACACTGACACCCTGCGCAAGCTCTCCAACGACTTCTCGGTGCGCATGGGCGAACTGGAGGCCGAGGCCCATCGCCTGGCCGGCCGGCCGTTCAACCTGGGCAGCCCCAAGCAGATCGGCGAGGTGCTGTTCCAGGAAATGGGCATGGCCTCGGGCAAGATCACCGCCACGGGCGCCGCGTCGACGGACGCCTCGATGCTGGAGGACCTGGCGGCCCAGGGCCACGAGCTTCCGCGGGTGCTGCTCGACTGGCGGCAGCTCTCGAAGCTGAAAGGTACGTATACGGATAACCTGGTCGCGGCGATCGCCGAGCGGACCGGCCGGGTGCACACCTCCTACGCCCTGGCCTCGACGACGACCGGCCGCCTGTCCTCGTCGGACCCGAACCTGCAGAACATCCCGATCCGGACCGAAGAGGGCCGCCGCATCCGCAAGGCCTTCATCGCCGAGCCGGGGCACGTCCTGATCAGCGCCGACTACAGCCAGATCGAACTGCGTATCCTGGCCCATGTCGGCGACATTCCGCAGCTCAAGCGGGCCTTCTCCGAAGGCCATGACATTCACGCCGCCACCGCTTCGGAGATGTTCGGCGTGCCGATCGAGGGGATGCCGCCGGAGACCCGCCGTCGGGCCAAGGCGATCAATTTCGGCATCGTCTATGGCATCTCGGCCTTCGGCCTGGCCAACCAACTGTCGATCCCGCAGGACGAGGCGGGCGCCTACATCAAGACCTATTTCGAGCGCTTCCCGGGAATCCGGGCCTATATGGACCGCACCAAACAGATGGCGCGGACGCAGGGGTTCGTGACCACCATCTTCGGCCGCAAGGTGCATATCCCAGCGGTGAAGTCGAAGTCGCAGGCCGAGCGGGCCTTCGGCGACCGCGCGGCCATCAACGCGCCGATCCAGGGCGCGGCCGCCGACGTGATGCGCCGAGCGATGATGCGCATGCCGGCCGCCCTGCGCGAGGCGGGGCTTTCGACCCGAATGCTGCTGCAGGTGCACGACGAACTGGTGTTCGAAGCGCCGGAAGCCGAGGCCGAGGCGACCATCGCCGTGGCCAAGCAGATCATGGAGCGGGCGGCCGAGCCGGCGGTGTCGCTGTCGGTGCCGCTGGTGGTCGAAGCGCGGGCCGCGGCGAACTGGGACGACGCGCACTAGGGTCGAAACTACAGTGTCATCCCGGTTTGCGTAGCAAGACCGGGACCCATACGCGCCGGGCTCGATGGTGTGGTGCGGAGGGTTTCTCGGAGAGATCTGGTGTTCATGGGTCCCGGTCTTCGGCCTTTGGCCGAAACCGGGATGACACCCGTGTTTGATCGCGCACCGGAAGGCCGACTACTGCCCCCGGGACGCCTTCTCGGCCAGACCAGACACGCCTTCGCGGGCTTCGAGCTTGGCGGCGACGTCGTCCAGGCTGACGTCGGCGGCGGCCAGCAGGACCAGCCAGTGATAGATGAGGTCGGCGCTTTCAGCGGCGAGGCCGGCCTGGTCGCCCTGGGCCGCGGCGATGACCGTCTCGAAGGCTTCCTCGCCGAACTTCTTGGCCGGGCGATCGATTCCGCCAGCCAGCAGCTTGGCCGTATAGGAACTTTCCGGGTCTGCGCCCTTGCGCGCCTCGATGGTGGCGGCCAGGCGCTCAAGGATGTCGGCGAAGCGGCTCATGCGGCCTCCGTGATCCGAACCGGGATACTGGCGTCGGCCATGGCTCGCTTGACCTCTCCGACCGACACTTCGCCGAAGTGGAAGATCGAGGCGGCGAGAACGGCGTCGGCGCCCCCCTTGGTCACCGCGTCGACCATGTGCTGGGCGTTGCCCGCCCCGCCGGACGCGATAACCGGCACGTTGACCGCGCTGGTGACCGCCTTGAGCAGGTCCAGGTCGTAGCCGGTCTTGGCCCCGTCGCGGTCCATGGAGGTGAGCAGGATCTCGCCCGCCCCGCGGCGGACGGCGTCCACCGCATATTCGACCACATCCAGGCCGGTGTCGTTGCGGCCGCCATAGGTGAAGACGCGCCAGCCGTCATTGCGGCCGCCGCCGCCGGAAACGGCGGCGCCGTGCTTGGCGTCTATGGCCACCACGACGGCCTGCGAGCCGAAGGCGTCGGCGCAGGCGGAGATGAGATCCGGGTTTTCGACCGCGGCGGTGTTGACGCTGATCTTGTCGGCGCCGGCCAACAGCAGCCTGCGGGCGTCTTCGACCTGGCGAATGCCGCCGCCGACGCTGAGCGGCATGAAGCACACGTCGGCGGTGCGCGCGATCACGTCGAGGATCGCGCCGCGGCGTTCGTGGCTGGCGGTGATGTCGAGAAACATCAGCTCGTCGGCGCCGGCGGCGTCATAGGCGGTAGCCTGCTCGACCGGATCGCCGGCGTCGCGCAGGGCGACGAAGTTCACGCCCTTCACCACGCGGCCGTCCTTGACGTCCAGACAGGGGATGACGCGAACCTTGAGCATCAGGCGGCGACCTTCAGGGCCTCTTCCGGCGAGATCGCGCCGTTGTAGAGGGCGCGGCCGAGAACGGCGCCGGCGATCGGCACCCCCTTGCGGGCCTTCAGCTTGACGATGTCGTCGACCGAGGCGAGGCCGCCGGCCGCGATCACCGGGATGGCCACGGCGTCGGCGATGGCGCCGAAGGCTTCGACGTTGAAGCCCATGACGGTGCCGTCACGGTCGATGTCGGTGATGATCAGGGCGCCGACGCCGGCGTCTTCGAAGCGCTTGGCGACGGTCACGGCGTCCAGGTCCGAGCTCTCGGTCCAGCCCTGGGTGGCGACCTTGCCGCCGCGGACGTCCACGGAGACGGCGATCTGCTCGGGCCACAGCTTGGCGGCCTTGCGGACGATCTCGGGCTCGGTGACGGCGACCGTGCCCAGGATGACGCGGCTGACGCCGGCCTCGATCCAGCCTTCGATGTCGGTCAGGCTGCGGATGCCGCCGCCGAGCTGCACCGGAATGGACACGGCTTCGAGAATGGCCTCGACGGCCTTCTCATTGACCGCCTTGCCCTGGACGGCGCCGTTCAGGTCGACGACGTGGACCCAGTGGAAACCGGCTTCCACGAAGCTGGCCGCCTGGGCCGCAGGCGAGTTGTTGAACACCGTGGCGGTGTCCAGGTCCCCGTGCAGGACGCGGACGCATTGGCCGTCTTTGAGGTCGATGGCCGGATAGAGGATCACGGACGCCACTCCAGGAAGCGCGCCAGCAGGGCGATGCCGGCGCTTTGGGATTTTTCAGGGTGAAACTGCACGCCGGCCACATTGTTCTTGGCGACGGCGGCAGGGAAACGCTCGCCGTGCTCGACCCAGGCGGCGACATCTTCTTCCGAGGACGGAAAGAAGGCGAATGAGTGGGTGAAATACATGGGGGACTCGCCGACCCCGGCGATCGGCGCGGGGCCGCGCGGATCGATGAGGTTGTTCCAGCCCATGTGAGGGATCTTCACGGACGGATCGTTCGGCTGGACGCGGCGGACGTCGCCGGCGATCCAGTCGAGTCCACCGGTCTCACCGAACTCCAGGCCGCGGCTGGCCAGCAGTTGCATGCCGACGCAGACGCCCAGGAAGGGGCGGCCCTTCTCCTGGACGACGTGGGTCATGGCTTCGACGAGGCCGGGCCGCTCGCCCAGGGCCTGCATGCACGCTGCAAAGGCGCCGACGCCAGGCAGCACGACGCGATCGGCCGCAGCCACCAGCTCCGGATCGGAGGTGACCTGAATGTTAGCGCGGCCATCGGCGGCGCGGACGAGGGCCTTTTCGGCCGAGCGAAGGTTGCCCGACCCGTAGTCGATCAGGGCGACGCTCTGCATGGGAATGGATTCCTTAGAGCACGCCCTTGGTCGACGGAGCGTGACCATGGGTCTTGGGGTCGAGTTCGATCGCCACGCGTAGGGCGCGGCCCAGGGCCTTGAAGCCGCTTTCGGCGATGTGGTGGCTGTTGTCGCCGTAGAGGGTTTCGAGGTGCACGCAGGCGCCCAGATTCATGGCGAAGGCCTGGTGGAATTCCTTGAACAGCTCGGTGTCGAACTCGCCGATCTTCGGGGTCTTGAACGCGACCTTCCAGATCAGATAGGGCCGGTTGCAGAGGTCGAGGGCGCAGCGCGTCAGGGTTTCGTCCATCGGGACATAGGCGTGACCGAAGCGGTAGATGCCCTTGAAGCCGTCCAGCGCCTGCCTGATCGCCTGGCCGATGACGATGCCGGTGTCTTCCACGGTGTGGTGGAAGTCGATGTGCAGGTCACCCGTGGTCCGGACATAGAGGTCGATCCCGCTAAATCGCGCGAGACCATCCAGCATGTGGTCGAAGAAGCCGATGCCGGTCTCGACATCGGCGACGCCGGAGCCGTCCAGATCCACGCGAACGGTGATCTGGGTCTCCTTGGTGTTGCGGACCACTTCCGCGGTGCGGGCCATCCTTAGAGTCCTTTGGACGCCGCCAGGTCTTTCAGGCTGACCAGGGGGCGCGGGCCATAGTGCGAGATCACTTCCGCCGCCGCCAGCGAACCGAGTTGGCCGCACACGTTGAGCGGCCGGCCAGTGGCGAGGCCGTACATGAATCCGGCTGCGTATTGGTCGCCTGCGCCGGTCGTGTCCACGACTTTCTCGACCGGGAAGGCGGAAACCTCGAAGGTTTCGCCGCCGGCGGCGATCACCGAGCCTTTTTCGCTGCGGGTGACCGCGGCGATCTTCACCTTGGAGCGCAGGGCGTCGACGGCGGCGTCGAAGTCGTCGGTCTGGAACAGCGAGGTGATCTCGGAGGCGTTGGCGAAGACCAGGTCGACCTGGGTTTCCAGGAAGGCCAGCAGGCCTTCGCGGTGGCGGTCGACCACGAAGCTGTCGGAGAGGGTGATGGCGATCATCCGCCCGGCGCCATGGGCCAGGCCGGCGGCCTTGGCGAAGGCGCGGCGGGCGGCCTCGGCGTCGAATAGATAGCCTTCGAGGTAGACGATCTTGGCCGCCTCGACGATGGCCGCGTCGATGTCCTCGGAGGTGAACTCGGTGGAGGCGCCGAGGAAGGTCGACATAGTCCGTTCGCCGTCGGGCGTGACGTTGATCATGGAGACCGCAGTCGCCTTGCCGTTCAGCAGCGGAGGCGTGTCGAAGTGGGCGCCGATGGCGCGCATGTCGTGGGCGAAGACCTTGCCGAGCTGGTCGTCCGCGACCTTGCCGAGAAAGGCGCCGCGGCCGCCGAAGGAGGCCAGGCCCGCCACGGTGTTGCCGGCCGACCCGCCGGAGGCCTCGATGCCGGGCGCCATCGCCTTGTAGATCGCGGCGCTGCGCGTCTCGTCGACCAGCATCATGGCGCCCTTGTCCATGCCTTGCTGAACCAGGAATTCGTCGGTCGCCGGGGCGATCACGTCGACGATGGCGTTGCCGATGGCGGCGACGTCGTAGAGCTCGGTCATGCGGGGATGGTCGGCTTTCGCGGAAACGGGCCTTGCGTCGTACAGGCAAAGGCCGGCCGGAGCAACGGAGCCAAGCGCGCAGCGGCAACCGCGCCGCTTCCCATGAGTTGATCCTGGGCAATCTGGAGGACCAACATGGGTATCCTAAAGCGCGACAAGTCGAAACCGGCGAAGGGCGCGAGCATCGGTTCCGGCGCGGCGGCGGCGGACGCCGCCGTCGAGGGCAAGCCTCAAATGGCCGATCACAGCAGCCAGTCGCCGCACGCTCGGCCGGCCAAGCCGCTCGGCGAAAACGAAAAGCCCGATCAGCTCGCCGCGAAGGCCAAGCAGGCAGAGGATCGCCAGGAAGCGCTGCTCGACGAAGGCCTGGAAGAAAGCTTTCCCAGCAGCGACCCGCCGAGCGTGAAGCGCATCACCTAAGACGAGTGGGGGCCGAGGAAGCTCGGCCCTTTTCTTCGCCCTATGACGCCAGGAACAGCCGGCGCGACGGGCAAAGGTCGCCGACCGGACACTCCTCGCACTTCGGGCGCCGGGCCGTACAGGTGTAGCGGCCGTGTAGGATCAGCCAGTGATGGGCGCGGGTCAGGTAGGGCTCGGGCACGATGGCCATCAGGTCGGCCTCGACCTGATCAGGAGTCTTCCCGCTGGAGAGTTTCAGCCGATGTGAGACGCGGAAGACGTGGGTGTCCACGGCGATGGCCGGTTCGACCCGCAGTTCGTTCAACACGACGCTGGCCGTCTTGCGACCGACGCCAGGCAGGGCCATCAGGTCCTCGCGGTTCAGCGGCACCTCGCCGCCATGCTTCTCCATGATGATCCGCGCAGCCGCGATCACGTTCTTGGCCTTGGTGCGATAGAGGCCGATGGAGGCGATGTAGGGGATCAGGCCTTCTTCCCCCAGCGCCAGCATCTTCTGCGGCGTATCGGCGACTTCGAACAGCTTGGCGGTCGCCTTGTTCACCGAGACGTCGGTGGCCTGGGCCGACAGGGCCACCGCCACGACCAGGGTGTAGGGACTGTCGTAGTCCAGCTCCGTGCGCGGGTCGTCGCTCAGCGCCTCGAAGCGATGAAAAAGTTCGGTGATGCGGGCCTTTTCGGCCGGGCTGAGACGCTTCTTCGGGACAGACTTTGCCATGGCGGCCGGAACATCGCCCGGCCCGGGCCTGCCGCCAAGGCTTTGCACCGCTGATTTCCGGATTAGATTGGCGTCCCAGGATGGATGGCCTGATCTACATGGATGCGGTGATCACCCCGAACCGCTCGCTCTCGCAGCGCGGGTTCGTGGTGCTGATCAGCCTCGTCACCTTCTTCAATTGCGTCGCCGCGGCCGTCTTCCTGTCGATGGGGGCGACCTTCGTGCCGGTCTTCCTCGGCATGGACGTTGTGGCCGTGACGGTCGCCTTCCTGGCCAGCTATGCCGCAGCCAAGCGGATCGAGCGGGTCCGGGTGACATCGCGCGAGGTGCAGGTGGTTCGCGAGACGCCCAAGTCCGCCGAAGTGATCTGGGAGAGCCCCACCGCCTTCACCCGCGTCGCCCTGGAGGTCGATGAGGACCAGGTGGTGCATGGCGTCCGCCTGGCCATGTCCGGCCGCCACGCCAGCGTCGCTGCGGCGCTCAGCCCGGTGGAGCGGGCCGATTTCGCCCGAGCCCTGGAACGGGCGATCTACGAAGCGCGGAGGGGCTAGGCCCTTAGAGCCCGGCGTAGGCCGCCTCGATCAGCCGCTTGGCCCGGGCGTCGCCGATCAGGTCGGTGGACTGCTTATTCATGACGTAGGCGCCGGCCAGCCCGGTTTCCGGATCGGCGAAGGCGCACGACCCGCCCCAGCCCGAGTGCCCAAAGGTCTGCTCGCCCTGGCCCCAGACCTTGACCGGGGCGTTGCGCATGAAACCGGCGCCCCAGCTCATCACGAACGGCAGGACGAGGTCCTGACCGTAGATGCGCTCGCGGGACGCCTCGGCGATCAGGGCCGGGGAAAGAATGGTCTCGCCGTCGAGCCAGCCGTCGTTGGCCAGGGCGCCCATCAGCCGGGCGAGGGCGGGGGCGGTCGCATGTCCGTTGGCCGAGGGTATTTCTGCGCGCCGCCACTCGGCTTGGCCGCGGCCAGCGGGAGAGGACCAGGGCGTCAGGAACGCGGCCTTGGTCGCTTCGTTGATCTCGCCGAATTGGGGAAGGGCGCTGGGACGCTGGAGGTCGGCGGCGCGATCGTGCTCAGAGTCGGGCAGGCCGATCCAGAGGTCCAGATCGAAAGGCCCGGCCAGGTCTTCCCGAAGAGCCGTCCCCATGGTCCGGCCGTCCACCCGCCGGAAGATTTCGCCGGCCAGGTAGCCGAAGGTGATCGGGTGATAGCCGCTGGCCGTGCCCGGCGGCCACAGGGGCGTCATCGCCGCCAGCTTGGCGCAGATGGCGTCCCAGTCGAACCAGAGGGAGGGCTCCATCTGGTCGGGGAAGCCGGAAAGGCCCTCCTGATGGCTCATCACCTGCTCGACGGTGATGGCGCCCTTGCCGGCTTGCGCGAACTCGGGCCAGACGTCGGCCACGGGCTGGCCGTAGTCGAGCCGGCCCTGGTCGACGAGGCGGGCGATCAGCAGTGCGGCGACGGCCTTGGTGGTCGAGAACACCGGCGTCAGGGTCCGCTCGTCGAAGGCCTTGGTGCGCTGGCGGTCGGCGAAGCCGGCCCAGAGGTCGACGACCAGCTCGCCGCGCTCGACCAGGGTGAAGCGCGCGCCGAGCTCCTGGCCGGTCTGGAAATTGGCGGCGAACGCTTCGCGCACGGCGGCGAAGCGAGGCGGGGCGAACCCATTGATCTCGACCATGACGGACTCCGGTCCCGAAACTCAGACGAGGCGTTCTATACGCACCGGCGCGCTGGGACGCACGAGCCTCTCGCCCAGGGCCACGAGCGGGAGATCCGGCGCGTTCCAGGCCTTGGCCGCATCGAGCGCCTCCGCGACGGCGCGAGCGGCGCGTTCGGCCGCCACCGCAGGCGCCTCGCCGCGGACCAAGCCCGCCGCGAAGATCGCCGTCACCAGATCGCCGGTCCCGTTCGGCGCCTGGGCGACGCGCGGATGGATGAAGAGATCGGCGGCGAGGGGCGCGCAGCAGGCCAGGGCGATCTCGCCCTCACCAACGGGAACGGAAGTGACCAGGGCCGGCCGCCCCAGCGAACGGACCGCCTCCACCACCGAGGGCGCATCGCCCAGCTCACGGCCGGAGAGGAAGGAGAGCTCCCAGAGATTGGGCGTGATCCAGTCGGCCAGGGGGACGAGGTCGCGGGCGACGGCCTCGGCCACCGCCGGCTTGACGTAGAGCCCCTTGGGCGCGTCGCCGAGCACCGGGTCGACCACGACGATCGGCTGGGCGGCGAAGGCGCCGGAGCGGTCGGCCGCGCCCACCTTTGCGATGACCTCGCAGGCCATCGCCACCTGTTCGGGGAGCGAGAAGTGGCCGGTGATGACCACATCGACCAGGCCCAGCAGGCCCTGGCCTTCGACGCCGTCGATGAGGTTCCGGAATAGCTCAGGGTCCGTGGCCGCGCCGCGGCCGCCCTTGGCGGGATTGGCGCCGAGCATGACCGTCGGGATCAGGACGGGATCGATCCCGAAGGGCGCCAGGGCGTATTGCTGCGCCCCGCCGCCGATCCGGGACGCTGCGACATAGGAGGAGAGGATCAGGGCCAGCGGCATGGCCATGGCTTAGCGCAGGGCACGGCGCGGAGCTATCGCGCCCTCGCTTGTGGTCCCCCCAATCGGGAGGTGATCGATCACCAAGTGTCATCCCGGAAAGCCGAAAGGCTTGTCCGGGACCCATAGACGCCGAGAGCGAAGGCGGCCAGCCGACGATCTAGCGGCGACTATCAGGTGTTCATGGGTCCCGGTCTTCGGCCTACGGCCGAAACCGGGATGACACCCGTGAAGGATGGATCAGTAGCGATAGTGTTCCGGCTTGAACGGGCCAGCCTGCGGCACGCCGATGTAGTCGGCCTGGTCCTTGGAGAGGACGGTGAGCTTGGCGCCCAGCTTCTCCAAGTGCAGCGAGGCGACCTTCTCGTCGAGGTGCTTGGGCAGGGTGTAGACCTTGGTTTCGTACTTGGACTTGTTGGTCCACAGCTCGATCTGGGCCAGGGTCTGGTTGGTGAACGAGGCGCTCATCACGAAGCTCGGGTGGCCGGTGGCGTTGCCCAGGTTCACTAGACGGCCTTCCGACAGGACGATGATCTTTTTGCCGTCCGGGAATTCCACGTGGTGGACCTGCGGCTTGATCTCGTCCCACTTGAAGTTGCGCAGGCCAGCGATCTGAATTTCGGAGTCGAAGTGGCCGATGTTGCAGACGATGGCGTTGTTCTTCATCCGCCGCATGTGCTCGACGGTGAGGACGTCCTTGTTGCCGGTGGCGGTGACGAAGATGTCGGCCTTGTCGGCGACGTCTTCCATGGTGACGACCTCGAAGCCTTCCATAGCCGCCTGCAGGGCGCAGATCGGGTCGACCTCGGTGACTGCGACACGGGCGCCGCCGTTACGCAGGGACTGGGCCGAGCCCTTACCCACGTCGCCGTAGCCCAGGACCACTGCGACCTTGCCCGACAGCATGACGTCGGTGCCGCGGCGGATAGCGTCAACCAGGCTCTCGCGGCAGCCGTAGAGGTTGTCGAACTTCGACTTGGTGACGCTGTCGTTGACGTTGATGGCGGGGAACGGCAGCTCACCGCGCTCGGCCATCTGGTAGAGGCGATGGACGCCCGTGGTGGTCTCTTCCGAGACGCCGCCGATGGCGTTGCGGATGGCGGTGTAGAAGCCCGGCTTTTCCTTCAGGTAGCGCTTCATCACCGTGTAGAGCGCTTCCTCTTCCTCGTTGGTCGGCTTGTCGAGGACCGAGGGATCCTTCTCGGCCTTCGGGCCGAGGACGCAGAGCAGGGTGGCGTCGCCGCCGTCGTCGAGGATCAGGTTCGGATACCCGCCATCAGCCCACTCGAAGATCTTGTGGGCGTATTCCCAGTACTCGATCAGGTTCTCGCCCTTGATCGCGAAGACCGGCGTGCCGTTGGCGGCGATGGCCGCGGCGGCGTGGTCCTGGGTGGAGAAGATATTGCACGAGGCCCAGCGGACTTCCGCGCCCAGGGCTTCCAGGGTCTGGATCAGCACCGCGGTCTGGATGGTCATGTGCAGGGAGCCGGCGATGCGGGCGCCCTTCAGCGGTTGGTCCTTGCCGAACTCGGCGCGCACGGCCATCAGGCCCGGCATCTCGGTCTCGGCGATGGCGATTTCCTTGCGGCCGAAATCGGCCAGGGCGATGTCTTTCACGACATAGTCGGTCATCGGTCGGTCCTGTCGGAGGAATTGGTCTGACGGCTCTATAGCCGCGCCCGCCTCATCCGGCAACAAACGCATAAAGCTTTCTTTATATGGCGGCCCAGAACACCGGCGATGCTGCGAGCCGGTCCATGGCCTTGGCGGCGGCCTTCACCGCCTTGGGCTTGGCCGCCTCCCGCGCCGCCTGAATCTGCCGGGCGGTGGCGAGGGCCGCGCCCTTCAACCTCAACCGCTCGATCAGTTCGGCCGCCACCGTGACGTCGTTGGCGACGCCCAGTTCGTCCTGCAGCGACTTCAGGGCCTTGATGAAGGGCCGGGAGTCGGGGTCGAACAACGGCGCGAACGCTTCGGCCGCATAGCGCAGCTTCTTGCCGGCGATCCGCGCCTCGTGGCGGGCGGCGTCATCGTGGGCGCGGATGTCGCCGGACTGCTTCGTCAGCGCCTTGAGGCGCTTGTCCAGGGCCTTGGCCGCGAACTTCTCGGCCGGCATGTCCCGGCGCTTGGCGCTGGCCTTGCCACCCTGGTTCAGCCAGGCGCCGGTCTCCACCCAGGCGGTCGTATCAAGCACCAGGTCGCGGAAGCGTCCGGAGGCCACCGCCGCGCAGGCCTTGGCGTGGGCGCGGGCGCGGGCGGCCTCGACCACGGGCGCCAGCGGCGAGAGGTCCAGGCCGGGGATATCGAGCTTGCCGGCGTCTTCGGCGAAGACGTCCAGGTCCCGGGCCTCGTCACAGGCGCCGGCCAGCCACTTCAGCTCCCGGACGATGTCCTCGACGGCCTCGTCATCGGCCACGTTCTTGAAAGCGCCGATAGCGCTGCGCAGCCGGCGCACAGCCACACGGAGCTGGTGCACGGCCTCGACGCTGTCGGCTTCGCGCAGCACCGCGCCATTGGCGGTGATCTGCGAGAGGGTGTTGCGGGCGATAGCCTGGAAAGCGCCGGCCGCTGTCAGCCCGCGGCTGAGCGGGGCCTTGTCGTGGCGGCGGGCCGCGCGATCGGTCCCGTCCAGCAGGCCCTGGCCCTGCGTGGCCTTGCCGTCGAAGGACAGGTAGAGGGGCGCGGATTTCGAGAGCTGACGAGCGAGGTCGAACATGGCGCGGCAGTCGCCGCCCTTCAGCTCGAGCTCGACCTCACTGACCCGGCGGGTCCGGCCGCCCGCCTGGACCTCACCCTCATCGACGGCGAGTTCGATGACCGCGCCGGCGTGATCAAAGGTGCGCTGCCGGCGGACCACATTGACGGTGAAGATCGGCCGCAGCAGCTTTCGCTTGGCCGGCGGCAGGGCTTCCTTCAGCGCCGGAAGCTCCAGGTCGAGGGTGGTTCCCTCGATCCGGCGTTCGTGCTCTTCGCGCGCAAAGCCGTCGCCCCGCTTGAGGGTCTGGACCCGTTTTCCGCCGCCCTCGCGGATGCGCAGAGAAATACGCGCGCGGCGCAGGTCGCCCTGCGGCGTGTCGAAATAGGTGGAAACCAGCGTTTTTTCAGAGGTTTCGCCGGGCGGAGCGGTCGCCAGCACCACCGCCAGGTCGGCCGGTTCGCAAAGGAACTTCAACTCGATCTCGTCTTCGCCTGCGCTCATGCGCTACACGCTCCCCACCAGGCGTGGCTTGCCTGCCCCCGTGGCAGGCGCCAGAGCCTGGCGCCTAGGTCCCAAAGGAGAGGCTTCCGATGAACGCTCCAATCGCTCAAGGTTTCCGCGCTGTCGACCCTGCTGAGCCGCGTCACGACTGGACGCTCGATGAGGTGGAAACGCTTTTCGAGCTTCCCTTCACTGAACTGGTCTTCCGCGCCGCCGAAACCCATCGGGCGTGGTTCGACCCGACGGAAGTCCAGCTCTCTCAGCTCCTGTCGGTCAAGACCGGCGGCTGCGCCGAGAATTGCGGCTATTGCAGCCAGTCCCAACACTTCGAAACCGGGGTGAAGGCCTCCAAGCTGATGGACGCGACCACCGTCATCGCCGCGGCCATGGACGCCAAGGCCGGCGGCGCGCAGCGCTTCTGCATGGGCGCGGCCTGGCGGGACCTGAAGGATCGCGACGTGCCGAAGGTGGCCGCGATGATTTCCGGCGTGAAGGCCCTGGGCCTGGAGACCTGTGCGACCCTCGGCATGCTGACCCGCGATCAAGCGCAGCAGCTGAAGGACGCCGGCCTCGACTACTACAATCACAACCTCGACACAGGCCCGGACTATTACGACAAGGTCGTCACCACCCGGACCTACCAGGACCGCCTGGACACGCTGGAGGCCGTGCGCTCGGTGGGCATGTCGACCTGCTGCGGCGGGATCGTCGGCATGGGCGAGACGCGCCGCGACCGCGCCGGCCTGCTGCACGCCCTGGCGACCCTGCCCGAGCATCCGAACTCCCTGCCGATCAACGACCTGATGCCGATCCCCGGCACGCCGCTGGGGGATTCGGAGTCGGTGGACCCGCTGGAATTCGTGCGGATGATCGCCGTGGCCCGGATCGTCTGCCCGAAGACCGTCGTGCGCCTGTCCGCCGGCCGCGAGCACATGAGCCGCGAACTGCAGGCCCTTTGCTTCATGGCCGGGGCCAACTCGATGTTCATCGGCGGCAAGCTGCTGACCACGGCTAATCCGGACAAGGACACCGACGCGGCGCTGATGGCCGACCTTGGCCTGAAGCCGATGACCATGAGGGCGGACGCCTAGCTCCCTAGCGGCGCAGCCTGCGAGCCCTTATCTGCCCCGCCACATCTGGCGCCGAAGGGGCTCGCGTGCAGCCGATCATTTCCATATCCGGTCTTTCCAAGACCTATGCCGGGGGCTTCCAGGCTCTCAAGTCGATCGACCTCGAGATCCAGCAGGGCGAAATCTTCGCTTTGCTGGGCCCGAACGGGGCCGGCAAGACCACCCTGATCAGCATCATCTGCGGGATCGTGAACGCCAGCACCGGCAAGGTGATCGCCGATGGCCACGACATCGTTTCCGAGTACCGGCCGGCCCGCGCCAAGATCGGCCTGGTTCCCCAGGAGCTGACCACCGACTCCTTCGAGACCGTGTGGGACACGGTGAAGTTCAGCCGCGGCCTGTTCGGCAAGTCCCCGAACCCGGCCTATCTCGAGAAGATCCTTCGCGACCTGTCCCTGTGGGACAAGAAGGACAGCAAGATCATGGCCCTTTCCGGCGGCATGAAGCGCCGGGTCATGATCGCCAAGGCGCTGAGCCACGAGCCGCGCATCCTCTTTCTCGACGAACCCACCGCAGGCGTGGACGTCGAGTTGCGCCGGGACATGTGGGACATGGTCCGCGTCCTGCGGGAAAGCGGCGTGACCATCATCCTGACCACGCACTACATCGAAGAGGCCGAGGAGATGGCCGACCGCATCGGGGTGATCAGCAAGGGCGAGATCATCCTGGTGGAGGACAAGGACGTCCTCATGCGCAAGCTGGGCAAGAAGCAGCTCACCCTGCAGCTCCAGGAACCGCTGGCCGCGCTTCCCGAGGGCCTGTCCGGCTACGCGCTGGAACTGGCCGCCGACGGCCAGGAACTGACCTACACCTTCGACGCCCAGGCCCAGGAGACCGGCATCGCAGGCCTGCTGCGCCAGCTTCATGCTGCGGGCGTCGACTTCAAGGACCTGCAGACCCGCGAGAGCTCCCTCGAGGAGATTTTCGTCAGCCTGGTGAGGGGCCGGCCGTGAACCTGTACGCCATCAAGTCGATCTACATCTTCGAACTGGCGCGCACCTGGCGCACCCTGATGCAGTCGATCGCCTCGCCGGTGATCTCCACCTCGCTCTATTTCATCGTCTTCGGATCGGCGATCGGCTCGCGCATGGTCGAGATCGACGGGGTCAGCTACGGCGCATTTATCGTGCCGGGCCTGATCATGCTGTCGATCCTCACCGAGAGCGTCATGAACGCCTCGTTCGGCATCTACATGCCCCGTTTTTCGGGGACGATCTACGAGGTGCTCTCCGCCCCGATCTCGGCCTTCGAGATCGTGATCGGCTATGTGGGCGCAGCGGCGACCAAGTCCGTGATCCTCGGCCTCATCATCTTGGCTACGGCGCGGCTGTTCGTGGACTTCTCGATCCAGCACCCGCTCTGGATGGCGGCCTTCCTGGTCCTGACCTCGGTCGCCTTCAGCCTGCTGGGCTTCGTGATCGGGGTCTGGGCGGACGGCTGGGAGAAGCTGCAGATCGTGCCGATGATGATCGTCACGCCGCTGACCTTTCTGGGCGGAAGCTTCTATTCGATCAGCATGCTGCCCGAGCTCTGGCAGAAGATCACTCTGTTCAATCCGGTGGTCTATCTGGTCTCGGGCTTCCGCTGGAGCTTCTACGGCGTCTCGGACGTGGACGTGCGCTGGAGCATCCTGGCGACCTTTGGCTTCATCCTGCTTTGCCTGGGCGCGATCTGGGCGATCTTCAGGACCGGGTACAAGCTCAAGTCATAACAAGCTTCAGTATAGGTGCGAATATTTGCAACTTCCAACTGAAACAAGAAAGGGTGTAGACAAGCCAAGGTCTACAAACGGCTGAGCCGTGTGCGCCTAGCGCTCTTGCGTTTTCTTTCAGTCCCCAAGGTCAAGCTTACGGTCTAGTTCCGCGCGAAATCGCCCGCGACCCGGCTCCAATAGGGAGATCTGTTGTGAGCAACCTTGTTCAGACGGTGCTTGGCGCCGTCACTCCCGAGCTGGCCGCCAGGCTCGCAAGCCTGTTCGGGGAATCCACCGGTTCGGTTTCCAAAGGGCTGTCCGCAGCCGCGCCGGCGCTGCTGGCGGGCGCGCTACAGCAAAGCTCGACCGCAGGCGGGGCCGAGAAGCTGCTCAGCCTCGTCGGCCAGGCCGTCGCCGGCGGCAATCCGATCGATCGCCTTCCTGCCCTGCTGGGCGACGAGGCCGCGCGAACCAGCCTGTTGAGCCAAGGCCGCGGCTTTGCGGACGGCCTGCTGGGCGCCAACACCGGCCCGGCCGCCGATAGCTTGGCGAGCTTTGCGGGCCTCAAGGCTGGCTCGGCCAGCCAACTGCTTTCACTCGCTGCGCCCCTCGTGCTCGGCGCGATCGGCAAGGCGCTCGGCCCCTCGCCCAGCGCGTCGGGCCTGCAATCGCTGCTGGCCGACCAGCGCGCCAGCATCCTCGGCGCCCTGCCGCCGGGCCTTGGCTCGCTGTTCGGCCTTGGCGGCGCGGCCCAGGCCGCCCGCACGGGCGCTGCGACGACGGCGGCGGCCAGCCGCGGCGGTTTTGCGAAGATCCTGCCCTGGCTGATCGCCGCGGCGATCGTCCTGGCCCTGATCTTCGCCCTTCGGAGTTGCGGCAAGCGCCCCGAGGCGCCCGTGACGCCGCTCCCGGCCGAACCGCCGGCGGCCGCCGCGCCAGCCACGCCCGCCCCCGTCGCCGCAGCCAGCCAGGTCTTGAACCTGCCCGGCGGCGGCACGATCACGGTGACGCCGGGATCGATCGGCTTTGGCGTTGCGACCTTCCTCGCGTCGAACGAGCCGGCGCCGAAGACCTTCATCTTCGACAATCTGAACTACGACACGGCGTCCAACGCCCTGACGCCGGAAAGCCGGCCGACCGTGACCACCCTGGTCTCGATCCTGAAGGCCTATCCGAACGTCCAGACCCGCGTCGTCGGCTACACCGACAACCAGGGCGACCCGGCCGCCAACAAGACCCTGTCGGACGCTCGGGCCGCGACGGTCAAGAAGGAGATGGTCGCCCAAGGCATCGCCGACAGCCGGATCGAAACCGCCGGCATGGGTGAGGCCGACCCCATCGCCGACAACGCGACCGAAGACGGCCGCGCCAAGAACCGGCGCACCGAACTGGTGATCGTGAAGAAGTAGGTTTTTCGAGACTTGAGATCCCCGGGGCCGCGCCTCGGGGGTCTTCCTATTCGTCCTCTTCGAAACGAGCGGCGACCAGGGCGACCAGGGCCTCGACGGCCTGATCGGCTTCCGCCCCCTCGGCCTGGATCGCGATCGCGCTGCCCGGACCGGCCGCAAGCATCATCAGGCCCATGATCGAGCGGGCGTCGACCTTCTGCCCGTCCTTGGCGACGCTGACCTCGGCGTCGAAGCTGGCCGCGAGCTTGACGAACTTGGCCGAGGCCCGCGCATGCAGCCCCCGCTTGTTAATGATCTCGACAGTCCGCTCAGCGGTCACTTTTCGCCGGCCAGCACGTACGACGCGACGGAGATGTACTTGCGGCCGGCTTCCTGCGCGCAGGCCACGCAGTCTTCCAGACTCTGACGAGTGCGCACCGAAGCCAGCTTGATCAGCATGGGCAGGTTCAGCCCGGCGATCACCTCGGCCTTGGTCTGCTCCATCACCGAGATGGCGAGGTTCGAAGGCGTGCCGCCGAACATGTCGGTGAGCAGGATCACCCCACTGCCCGAATTGACGGACTCGCAGGCCGCCAGGATGTCCTTGCGGCGCTTTTCCATATCGTCGTCAGGACCGATGCAGATGGCGGCGACGGCCGACTGCGGCCCCACCACGTGCTCCATGGCGAAGATGAACTCTTCGGCCAGACGCCCGTGCGTGACGATCACGAGCCCGATCATGCCAAGTCTCTCAACGGGAATCCCCACCCGGTCGCGGCGATGTACGGGCCGCGTGGGCGCCTTGATACGCCCCTTCCGTCCAAGCTCCAAGATGTTGCAGTGCGCGAAACATTTTCGCAGGCGCCGAACACTCTAACGCTGGCAGCGAAAGGGTTGGAATGCTCAACCCGACATAGTCATTGAAAGCCGGCTCGGGCATCCGTTCATGCTGCGCGCAGCGAACCGCGAGCGCAATGCGGCAAAACGGAAGGGCCGGCTCGCCGCAGATGCCGACGCCGCGCACCTCGATCAGGCCGGCGAGGACGTCAGGCGCCCGCCCATAGAGCTCGCCTTCGCACGCCCAGACCTCGACGCGGTCATCGGCCACCAGCCTGAAACCTTGGTCGAGCGCGCGCAGCATCAGGTCGCTCTTGCCGGCGCCAGACGCGCCCTCGATGAGCACCCCACGCCAGAAGCCATCCAGATAGGCTGCGACAAGACCGGCGTGGAGGTTCATCGGCGCGCCTCAGGCAAGGTGACCGTGAACCGCGCGCCGAGGACCTCGCCGTCTGCGTCGTGGCGGTTCTCGGCCCGGATCGACCCACCCTGGGCGGCGGCGATCTGCCTGGCGATGGAGAGGCCAAGCCCAGAATTGCCGCCGAAGGCCGCGCCCTTCGGACGGGAGGTGTAGAAGCGCTCGAAGATGGTCTCGAGATTGTCCGGCGGGATGCCCGGTCCGTCGTCCTCGACCGTCACCGTGGCCTGGCCGCGACGGCGCTCCAGGGCCACCCGCACCTCGCCGCCCGGCGGGCTGAAGGAGCGGGCGTTGTCGATGAGGTTGCGCAGCAACTGCCCGAGCGGACCTTCGCGGCCCGAGACCATGATCGGCTCCAGCGTGTCGGGCTGGGTGAAGCGCACGGCCACTTCGCCGGGCCTGGCGGTGTCCTGGTAGAGCTGGGTCACCTCGCCGATCATCCGGCCCAGGTCGAGCGAGCGCAGGTCCTCGCGGGAGAGCTCGGCGTCCAGGCGCGAGGCGTTGGAGATGTCGGTGACCAGGCGGTCGAGGCGCTGCACGTCGTTCTTGAGGATTTTCAGCAACCGCTCCTGGGCCACCGGATCCTTGACGAGGTCCAGGGTCTCGACCGCCGAACGCAGCGAGGTCAGGGGGTTCTTGATCTCGTGAGCCACATCGGCGGCGAACCGTTCGATGGCGTCCATCCGCTCGGACAAGGCGTGGGTCATGTCCTCAAGCGAGCGGGTGAGGTCACCCAGTTCGTCATCGCGGCGGGCGAGCTGAGGCAGGGAGATCGCGCGGGCGCGCGACATGCGCACCCGGTCGGCGGCCCGCGCCAGCATGCGCACCGGCTGGGCGATGAGGTTGTTCAGCAGGATCGACGAGACCAGGGTCACGAAGATGGCGATCAGGATGAAGGGGGCCATGGCCTGCCGCTCGGCCCGGATGATCTCGTCGACGTCGCTGGCCTCCAGGGTCAGCACGCCGAGCACGGCCTGGACGTGCTGGATGGGGATCGAGACCGAGACCACCCGCTCGCCATCGTCGGTGGTGCGCATGCCGGCCCAATGAACGCCGCGCAGGGCTTGGCCCACCTCCATCTGCAGCGCTCGCTGCGCGGCTGGCGCAGGAGGAGGAGGCGGGCGGCCTATGTTGAGGTCCAGGGCCAGGCCACGCTGGTCGCTGCGCGGCCGCGCCGGGGGCAGGACCTTCCACTCCACCCGGTCGGCCACCCAGTAGCTGTCGGCCACAAGGTTGCCCTGCGCGTCGAACAGGCGGGCGCGCTGCGAGCGCGGGTTCGACAGCATCTGCAGGATTTCGCTGGCCGCCTGGGCGTCCAGCTCGGGCGTCGGCTCCCCGACCGTTGCGGCGCGGTTGATGACGTTGACGATCAGCTCGCCCTGGGTGGTCAGGCTGTCGATCCGCGCCCCGACCAGCCCACGCCGCAACTCGTTGAGCAGCAGCGACCCGGCGATGATGATCGCCAGCCCCAGCACGTTGAGCAGGATAATGAGCCGCCCCAGGCGCGAGCCTGGCAGCCATCGGAAGAACGAAGGCCCGGAGGGTTGGGCCCGGCGCTTGCGGGCCCCCGCCTTGGGATCAGGTTTCGCGGTATCTGTATCCGACGCCATAGAGGGTTTCGATCGCGTCGAATTCAGGGTCGACTTCGCGGAACTTCTTACGCATCCGCTTGATGTGGCTGTCGATGGTGCGGTCGTCGACATAGACCTGATCGTCATACGCCGCATCCATCAGGTTGTCCCGGCTCTTCACAAAGCCCGGGCGCTGGGCCAGGGACTGGAGCAGCAGGAATTCCGTGACGGTGAGCTTCACCGGCTTGCCATCCCACAGGCAGTCGTGGCGGGCCGGATCGAGGGTGAGTTTCCCGCGCTTCAGGGCCTGGGTCTTGGACTCGCCGTTCGGGGCGGCGGCAGCTGCTGCGGCGGCCCCGGTGTCCTCGCCCTCGACGCCTGCGCGGCGCAGCACCGCCTTCACCCGCTCGATGAGCAGGCGCTGGCTGAACGGCTTGTGCATGTAGTCGTCGGCGCCGAGGTTGAAGCCGAGGATCTCGTCGATTTCCTCGTCCTTCGAGGTGAGGATGATGACCGGCAGGTCGGAGCTGCGGCGGAGGCGGCGAAGCACCTCCATCCCGTCCATGCGGGGCATCTTGACGTCCAGGATCGCGAGGTCCGGAGGATCGTTCTCCAGGGCCGCCAATCCCGAGGCGCCGTCGAAATAGGCCTTCACCTCGTGGCCATGGCTCTCGAGGGCAAGGCTGACCGACGTGACGATGTTCTCGTCGTCGTCCACCAGGGTGATCTTGGCCATAGGGTCTCGTCGTTTCCTTCAGCGAAGCTTTGAAGCTAATGCCGCGCGAGCGTGTCCTCAATGGGGCGAGGCGCGCCGACTCAATCCACGGCGAAGCTGCCGGTTCCGCCGGTGGAACGCCGGTCGGCCTGCTAAACCGCTATTAAAGCTTGCCGAGGCAGAATGGCGCTTCCCGAGGGGAGCTTCTGTGCAAGGCTAGCAAGTCCACTACGAACTGTTCATTCGGCGCGCGCCGGGCGCGCCGTGGACGCTCGACATGGCGACGGAGAGCCGGTCGGCGGTGATCGCCGCGGCCGAAGAGCTGATGGCCGAGGGCCGCACCGCAGCCGCGCGCGTGACCAAGGAAACCCTCGATCCCGACACGCGAGAGTTCCGGTCGGTCACGATCCTGACCCTCGGCGCCAAGGAAGGCCCCAAGAAACCGAAGGTCGTCGAGGACCGCGAACCGCTCTGCGTCAGTCCCCAGGACCTCTACACCATCCACGCCCGCGAGCGCATCGGCCGCCTGCTGGAAGGCTGGCTGGAACGCAACGGCGCGACCCCTTTCGAACTGCTGCACCGCGCCGACCTGGTGGAGGCGCTGGAGGCCTCCGGCACCGACCTGCAGCACGCCATCCAGAAGGTGGCGATCCCCGAGGCCCAGGCCCGCGGCCTGTCGGTCCACGAACTGATCCGCACCTTCACCGGGCTGGTGGAACGGGCGATCGAACGGCTGCTCAAGGACTGCCGCAGGGGCGGCATGCCGGACCTCGACAAGGAAGGCTTCGCCCGGGCCGCCGAGCGAGTCAGCCACGAGCCTGAGCGCGCCTATCTGCTGGGAGCAGGCGTCGCCGCCTCCATCGCCCCGGCGCGATCCTGGTCGGAAAAGGTCTCGCGCCTGCTGGACCTGGCCGACTCCGCCCCGGTCACTGGTCCGCCGCGCGGCCTGGCCCTGCAGGTCATCGAGCAGCCGCTGGCCGAAATCCTCGGCTCCCGCTCGGGCCTGGACCACATCATCGGCCAGGACCTCGACCTGGGCGGGCGGCTTGCCGCCATGACCCGGCTCGCGTCCTGCGACACGGTCGACGCCCTCATGCGGGCCGAGCCTTCGGTCGCCCAGATCATGCCGCCGTTGTCGGAGGCGGCCACGCGGCTTTCAAAGTGGCTGGCCGAGGACTTCCAGAGCGTCCGCGCCGCCATCGCCAAGCGGGTGGTGCGCGAACTCAGCGGCCAGCGCCGCCTGCGCCCCGGCGATCCGGCTGGAGAAATCGAAGTGATGCGCGGCCTGGCCATGTCGCTCACCGCCGCGGCCAGCGCAGGCGCGCTGCTCAATGTCGACGACGTGCAGGAGGCGTTCATCCAGCGCTCGCGCATGTTGGTGACCAGCGACTTCGTCGAGGCCTATCTGGGCGGCGGCGAACGGACCGCTCGCGACGAGGCCGAAGCCCTGATCTGGCTGGTGGAGAACGTCATTGGCGGCGCCAACAAGCGTCAGGCCGGCCGTTATCTGGCCGCCGGAGTCGCAGCCCTGCGCTTCGAAAAGGAGTTCCGCTACGGCCCCGATACGGCCGCGGTGAAGCTGCAGAAGCTGGCCAGCCTGCAGCGGGCCGTGGCTCGGGCCGGGCTCGCGCGCGAGGACTATGAGCCTATCCAGGCCAAGATCGGCGACGTCGGCGGCTTGGTGGAAGCCGACGCCCGCCTGGTGCCGACCTTGGCGCGCACGCCGGTCCCGGCGCCGCAGAAGCTGCTGCTGCTGCTGAAACTTGCCGCCGGCGACACCGCCCCCGCCGGCCCGGCCGCCGAGCGCGCGCGCCTGGAGGCCATGAAGATGGTCCGCAACGAAAAGACCCGCGCCGAGCTGGCCGACGATCCGCAGCGCATGACGCAGGTCCGCGAACTCATCCAGCAGCTCGGCGTCGCCGCCTGAAACGAAGGGCTAGGCCTCGGCCTTGCTCTTCTTAAGCAAGCCGCGCTCGTGCAGCAGCTCGGCGATCTGCACCGCATTGAGCGCCGCGCCCTTGCGCAGGTTGTCAGCCACCACCCACAGATTCAGTCCGTTCTCGACGGTCGGGTCGTTGCGGATGCGCGAGACGAAGACCGGGAATTCGCCCTGGGCTTCCTTCGGCGTGACGTAGCCCTTGTCGTTGTGCTGATCGATGACGATCAGGCCGGGGCTCTCGCGCAGCAGGTCGCGGGCCTCGTCCTCGTCGAGCGGATCGTGGAACTCGATGTTCACGCTCTCGGAGTGACCCACCATCACCGGCACCCGCACGCAGGTTACGGTCAGGGCGATCGAGGGGTCGATCATCTTGTGGGTTTCGTTCCACATCTTGGCTTCTTCGTCGGTGTAGCCGTCGTCGCCAAAGGCGCCGATGAACGGAATGACGTTGAAGGCGATCTGCTTGGGGAACTTCTTCGGCTCGCTGGCGCCCAGCACGAACACGCTCTTGGTCTGGTCCCAGAGTTCGTCCATGCCTTCCTTGCCCGCGCCGGAGACGGACTGGTAGGTCGAGACCACCACCCGCTTGATGCGCGCCCGGTCGTGCAGCGGCTTCAACGCCACCACCAGCTGGGCCGTGGAGCAGTTCGGGTTGGCGATGATGTTCTTCTTGCTCGCGTAGGCCACGTCGTCCGGGTTCACCTCCGGCACGATCAGCGGGACGTCGGGATCCATCCGCCAGGCCGAGGAATTGTCGATGACGATCGGGCCGGCGGCGCCGATCTTGGGCGACCACTCCTTGGAGAACGAGCCCGACACGCTCATCAGCACCACGTCGACGGTCGAGAAGTCGAACTGCTCGACGTCCTCGCACTTCAGGATCTGGTCGCCGAACGACACCTCGACGCCGATCGAGCGACGGCTGGCGATCGCGTGGATCTTGTCCACGGGGAAGTTCACTTCCTCGAGGATGTTCAGCATCTCGCGGCCCACATTGCCCGTGGCGCCGACCACGGCCACTCGATAGCCCATGGCGGTCTCCTTCAGATCGATCAGAAGCGGAGCGTCCCCTTACGCCCTCGGGTTCCCACGCGCAATCGAGGTGGCGCCGCCCTTGCGTGTCGAACCCGGCATTTAGGCGGAGGTAAGCATGCCCATGGACCTGGGTCTGTCGTCGGCGGAAGCGTTCGGGCTGGAACGCCACGCGCATGAGGATGACGGCAACTTCTTGAGACAAGACGATTATTCGACCCGCTTCGAGTCCCGCGCCGACGCCTTCCCGACGTCCCGGTCCACGAACGGAGAAGCAGGCCCAGGCAAGTTCGACCAGGCCGGTTTTGCCGCCCTGCACAGCTTCGCCGACTCCGCCCCGGCGACCCTTGCCGAACTGGAGGCCGAGATCGCCGAGCGGCCGGAGTACTATGGCGTCGACGCCCAACGACTGGCGGGTCCGCTGCGTCCCATCGATCCGGCCGCGCCGGACTATCACCAGCAGGTGCGCGAGCGCATGGCCGCCGCCGCTCGGCTCGACGCCAGCCCCGGCCACGACGCGTTGTCGCGCCTGCTGCGCGAGAACTTCGCGCGCCTGACCGAACAGATGGTCGCTCAGCTCGGCCCCGGCCGACGCCCGCTTACCTGAAAGGTCATGGACAGCAGCGGCCGCACGCTGTCCAAAAGCCCTCCGCAAGCCTGGAGACGCAGATGGCCAACGACACCGGAATGCCCTTCGCCAACCTGATGGGCGTTGAAATCCTGGAGCGCAGCAAGACGCGGGTGATCGGCCGCCTGCTGGTGCGCGAAGACCTCTGCACCGCCGGCGGAATCCTGCACGGCGGCGCCTTCATGGCCTTTGCCGACGCCCTGGGCGCCATCGGCGGGTTCCTCAACCTTCCGGCCGGGGCGCGAACGACGACCCTGGAGTCGAAGACCAACTTCCTGGGCTCGGCTAAGGTCGGCTCGACCGTCGAGGGAGAAGCGACCCCGCTGCACATCGGCCGGCGCTCCAGCGTCTGGCAGACGCGCATCACCAACGCCGAGGGCAAACTGCTGGCCCTGGTGC
>JAEXKM010000469.1 GCA_023445705.1 Pseudomonadota bacterium | reverse complement strand
CCTTGGGTCCCACCGCCTCGACCGCGATGGCGATGGTCGCGCCCTGGGCCACGGCGCGGACCTTGGCGGTTCCGCCGGTTGGCAGGGCCGCGCCAGCCATCTGCGAGAGATTGAGCAGGGCGCGCGCGGCCGGCTTGTTCAGAGCAGGCGCCTCGACCTGCCAGTCGAGTTCGGCGCGCATATGGTTGAAGACGCCCTGCGCCAGCTTGTGCAGTTCGCGGGGATCGAAGGTCTCCGCCGCCGCGGAAGCCCCGAAGGCGACCCGGGTGAAGGCCAGCAGGTCCGCCAGCTTGCGGGCCGACCCGTTGATCAGGTTCATGGCGTCTTCGCGCATGTCCTGGGCGCTGGGGTCGTCCAGCAGGTCGAGGCCCGAGACGATGGCGCTCGCTGGGCTGATGAAGTCGTGGCACATGCGCGCGGCGAGGTACGCGGCGACTTCCGCCGTACGCAGCGGGGCCGGAGCGGTGATTTCGGTGGTCTCTTCGCCGTCGATCATAGCGCGGGTGAACTTGTCCTGATTTGGCGCTTTGGCAAACGCGCCGGTCCCTCTAGAGAACGGCCTCATGAGCGGTCTCGATCCCTTCCTGGAGCCGGGCGTGCTGGTCAAGCACCCGATGCAGGACGACTGGGGAATCGGCCAGATCCAATCGATTGCAGGGCGCAAGGTGACAGTGAACTTCGAAAACGCGGGCAAGCAGGTGATCGACGGCGCCGTCGTGCGCCTGGTCTTCGTGAGCGACGACCCGAGAGGTTCGCGGTGAGCGTCGGCGACATCGGCGAGGTCCTGGCCGAAATCTGCGAAGAGGCCGCCGCCCTGATCCTGCCGCTCTGGAAGTCGGAACTGCAGGTGTTCTCCAAGGCCGACGAGAGCCCGGTCACCGAGGCCGACCGCCGCGGCGAGGCCCTGATCATCGAGCGGCTGGCCGCCCGGTTCCCGGACATTCCGGTGGTGTCGGAGGAAGACGCCAGCGAGTTCGGGACCCCGGACGCGATCGGCCCGCGCTTCTTCCTGGTCGACCCGGTCGACGGGACCAAGGCTTTCGTCCGCGGCGACCCGAACTTCACGGTCAACATCGGCCTAGTGGAGGACGGGCGTCCGGTCGCCGGCGCGGTGACTGCGCCGGCCACGGGCGAGACCTGGTTCACCAGTGACGCCGGCGCCATGAAGCGCAATGGCGGCGGCCAGGCCCAGCCGGTGCGGGCCCGCGCCTGGCCGCAGGGAAAGGCCGTGGCCCTGGTCAGCCACACCATGAAGGAAGAGACCGCGGTCAAGCTGGCCGAGCAGTACGGGTTCGACCTGCGCGAGCCGATGGACTCGTCGATCAAGTTCTGCCGGATCGCCGAGGGCTCGGCCGACATCTATCCGCGCCATGGGCCGACCATGGAGTGGGACATCGCGGCCGGCCACGCGGTGCTGGCGGCGGCCGGCGGGGAGGTGAAGACGCCTGAGGGCGAAGAGGTTCTCTACGGCAAGGCCGGAGAGGGATTCCGCAACGGCTGGTTCGTCGCCCGCGGCGCCTAAGGCATCCCGTCGATGATGCAAAGCGTGGCGATGATCGGCGCCGCGGCTTGGGCGATCAGGTGTTCATAGGTCCCGGTCCTGCTTCGCAAACCGGGATGACATCGGTTGTGCGTACTCGCGCCCTCAGGCGGCGCGCAGGCTGGCCGAGGCCATCACCGCCGGCGCCGGGGTTTCGGCATAGTTCGGGGCTTGCGCCTGGCGAACGGCCATGTAGCCGGCGAAGCCTATGACGAAGGCCGCCATCGCCACCCACAGGTAGGGGCGGAGGACATCCATGGCGCGCAGCTCGCTCATCGGCTCAGTTCCCGACGCCGGAACAGCCGGCGCTTTTGGATTGAACAACGACGACGCGGCGCCGGTTGCGAGGTCGGCGCGATAAAACCCCCCAGGCGGGAGACGAATGTGGCGGGCCGCACCGAGGCGCCGCATTTTTGCAACAATGCGTCAGTTGCAAATAATTCTCATTGCAGATGGCGAAGCTGAAAACTAAGAACGCCTCGCAGTTTCATTCTTCTCTGGGATCATTTGAGTGGACATTCGACGCACTAGCGGCGTGCGCGCCTATGCGCGCAAGGCGCTTACCCCCGCAGCGGTGGCCGGCATTGCAGGCCTGGCCCTCGCCCCGCAGGTCGCCCTGGCCGACGACGCCGCCGTCAACGACGCGACCGAGGTCAGCGGCGTTTCGGTTCAAGGCCAGGTCGTGGGCGAGCCGACGTCGCCGAAGTTCACCGCCGATCTCCTGGACACCCCGCGCAACATCACGGTGATCCCGCGCGCGATCATCGAGCAGACCGCCGCCACCTCGCTGCAGGACATCCTGCGCACCTCGCCGGGCATCACCTTCGGCGCCGGCGAAGGCGGCCAGCCGCTGGCGGACCGTCCGTTCATCCGCGGCCAGGCGTCGGGCAACAACATCTTCGTCGACGGCATCCGCGACTCCGGCGGCCAGGTCCGCGACCTGTTCAACCTGGAGCAGGTGGAAGTCATCAAGGGACCGGACTCGGCCTATAATGGCCGCGGCTCGGGCGGCGGCAGCATCAACCTGACCACCAAGCGCGCTCAACTGGGCACGTCGGTCCTGGGCCAGGTCCGGGGCGGCACTGACAGCTATCTGCGCGGCTCGGTCGACGCCAACTACCAGACCAGCGACACCTCCGCGGTCCGCGTGAACCTCATGGCCAGCCAGGGCGACACCCCCGGCCGCGACGCCGTGGACTTCGAGACCTGGGGCGCGGCGATCACCGGCTCGATAGGCTTGGGCACCGACAGCCGCCTGACCGCCAGCTATTCGCATATCGATCGCGACGAAATGCCGGACTACGGCGTCCCGCTTTACACCAAGCTGGGCGGGGCGACAGCGCCGCGTCCGACGAAGAGCGGCATCCTGGACGTGCCGCGCGACGCCTTCTACGGCCTGACCGCGCGCGACTTCCAGAAGACCAAGGCCGACAATTTCACCCTGATCGCCGAGCACGACATCAACGACGCGATCACCTTCCGGAACTCGTTCCGCTACGGCAAGTCGCTGAACGACTACGTGGTGACCAATCCGGGCGACGGCGGTAACGCGCAGTTCGTGGCCGGCGAGTGGTGGATGAAGCGCGGGACCAAGTCGCGCTGGAACGAGACCTCGACGGTCGCCAACGTCACCGACTTCTACGGCAAGTTCCGCACGGGCGGCATCGAGCACAGCTATGACGTCGGCCTCGAGCTTTCGCGCGAGACCAACA
>JAEXKM010000474.1 GCA_023445705.1 Pseudomonadota bacterium | reverse complement strand
CGAGGTGTACTGGATTGCGAAATCGGCCCACGGATCGTGCGGGCGGTCCGCCAGCGTGTCGGGATCGGCGTCGATCGCCGCGAACGGCTCGAAGCCCTCGGCGCTGGCGTCGGGCGCGGCGCCGTTGTCGGTGGCGGTGACCGCGCGCCAGGCTATCTGCGGGGCGGCGCCTGCGACCAGGGCGGCGAACTTCGGCTGGGTGATCGCCCCGACCGCGCCGCTATGGCCGGCGAAATAGGCGATCTCGTCGGCGCTGGACTTGGCGTTGGTGGTGACCGCCACCGCGCCGGCATAGGCGCAGCCCAGCCAGGCGATCACCGACTCTGGGCAGTTGTCGAGATGGACCAGCACGCGCTGGCCGGGCTGGACTCCACGCGCCTGCAGGCCGGCGGCGAAACGGCGCAGCGCGGTGCGGAACTCGCCATAGGTCCAGCTAGCCGGCTCGCCCTCGAACGGCTCCCAGCTGAGCCAAGGACGGTCTCCGTTCAGGCGTGCCTGGCCGTCGACCAAGGTGCGGATATCCATCGCCTCGAACGGGCTGATCGGGCGCGGGCTCAATGGGCGACTCCCTTAGGCGGGGGCGTCTCGCGGAAGGCGGCCTGGCGGACGATCTCATCGGCGGCCTGGGCGGCGATGGCCTCGGGCTCGTGGCCGGGAACGCCCAGTCCGCGCAGCAGGAGGGTGCCCATCTGTTGGGCTAGGCTGACGGCGAAGGTGACGGTCGGCTCTTGGGTCACCCGGATCAGCGCCAACTGGGCGACGCCCAGCACGAACAGCACCGCCGACTCCGTGGTCGCCACCGCGAACCGGCCCTGAGCCAGGCCGTCGGCGACGTCGTCGACCAGGCCCTTGTTTAGCGGCGTTGCGGTCGAGGTGTGGCCGCTGTGGATGCGCACCAGCACGCCGGCGCGCTCAGTGTCATCGACGGCGTAGCGCAGATAGACGCAGACGGCCCGGGCCATCCGTTGTGCGGGGTCGTCAACCTCGGCATTGGCGCGGGTGACAGCCCGTTCGACCTCCGCCCGGATCTCCGCGGTGATCTCGCGGACCAGGGCGTCGCGGTCGGGGAAGTGGTTGTAGAAGCTGCCTTTCGAGACGTCGGCCGCCTGGACGATGTCGTCGATGGCGACGGCGTCGACCGGCCGCTCGCAGAACAGCCGCCGGCCCGCGGCGACCAGGGCCGCACGGGTGCGCTCGGCGCGTTCGATCCGCTTGCCGCTCATTCAGGCCTCCGCCATCAGTTTCATCTCTTCGGCCATCACCGCCGCGACGGCGGGGCGCGAGAGCATACGCTGCTGGAAACGGTCGAGGTTTGGCAGGGACGTCAGGCGGCCGGCCACCTGGGGGGCGCCGCGCCAGAGCAGGAAGACGAGCAGGTAGAGGTCGCAGAGGCTGAATTCGCCCAGCAGATAGTCCTGGGTCGTCAGGTGGGCGTCGATCTCGCTCAGCGCTGTTTGCAGACGGGCGACGTGCACGGCGCGCACTGCCTCCGGATCGCAGTGTTCGAAGGCTTCGGCCCGCAGAACCCCGGTGAAAGCGACGTGCACGGTGCTGGACAAGAACGACAGCCACGACTGCGCCTGGGCGCGGGCGAAGCCGCCGGCCGGCGGCAGCAGCCCCGGCGCCAAGTCGGCGATATAGGGCAGGATCGCCGTCGACTCCGTGAGGACGCCATCATTGATCTGCAGGGCGGGCACCTTCCCGCGCGGATTGACCTGCAGGTAGGCGGCAGTGCGGTTCTCGCCGCGCGCGGTGCGCACAACGACGACCTCGTGCGGCAGGCCGGCCTCCGTGAGGGCGAAGCGGCTGGCCAGCGAGCAGGCCATAGGCGAGTGGTGCAGGCGAAGCATGGGAACTCCTAGGCGACTGGGCCCCGCAGGGCCTGGCGGTACGCGGCGGCAAGAGTGAGCGGCTCGCCCGCGCCGAACACATAGCGGTCGGGGCGGACGAGAACGGCCTCGGCTTGGTGATGGTCGAGCCAGTTGATGAGCGTGTCGCGGAATGGCGCGAGGTGCGGGTCGGACAGCGCGATGGCGGACGGCGCGCCGCAGGCTTGCCGGACGATCAGCCAGGGACCTTCGCCGAGCACGTCGTCCAGGCGCGCCCATCGCTCCGGCGTGCCCGATACCGGTTGCGGGAACAGGGCGCCGGCCGCCGGAGCGCCGTTCATGACGCCATGGCTTGTCAACGGGGCCGGGGAGGCAGGCGGCAGGGGCGCGACGCCGGCCGCACGCTGGGCTAGCATGCCGGCGTCGCGCTGGGCGGCGATCTGCGGGTCGAGCGTGCAGACTACCCGACCCATGCCGATGGCGAGTTGGATGTAGGTTCGCACGTGCGGCTCGCGCTCGGCTTGGTAGGTGTCGAGCAGGGCCTCCGAGGCCTGGCCCCGCCGCACGGCCTGGAGCTTCCAGGCGAGGTTGGCCGCGTCGCGCAAGCCCGAGCACATGCCCTGGCCTGCGAAAGGCGGCATCTGGTGGGCGGCGTCGCCGGCCAGCAGCACGCGCCCCTGACGCCAGTCCTTGGCGACCAAGCCGGGAAACCTGTAGACCGCCTTGCGCTCGATGCGCATCGGGCCGCAGTCCCAGACGTCGAGCAGCGGCTGGATGAAGTCGTCGTTCAGCACCTGCTGGGCGGTCTCGCCGGGCAGCAGCATGAACTCCCAGCGATGGCGGCCGGGGCCCATGAGCACGCAGGTGGTCGGTCGGGCCGGGTCGCAGATCTGCAGATTGACCTTCGGAAGGCGCGCGGTGTCCTCGACCACCGCATCGATCACCAGCCAGGGTTCGTCGAACTCCAGGTCGTCGAGCGATCCGCCGATCGCCTCGCGCACGGGGCTGGAGGCGCCGTCACAGCCAACCAAGTAGCGGGCGCGGATCTGCTGGCGCTCGCCGTCCGGCCCGGTGGCCACGGCGCTGACGCCGTCCGCATCCTGCTCCAGGCTGACGAAGCGGTGCGCTAGGCGGATCTCGGCGAGCGGGCTGGCGGCTAGCTTATCGCGCAGGGCGTTCTCGACCGCCGGCTGGTGGAACATATAGCCGGCGGCCCAGCCGCAGGGCGCCATCTGCGGCAGGTCCACGCGCATCAGCACCTGACCGTCCGCAGCGCGGAACTCGTAGGCCGGGGCCGGCTGGGCGTGACGGGCGACCTCGTCGGCGATCCCGACCTGCTGGAAGAGCCGCATGATCTCGTGGTCGAAATGGGCGGCGCGCGGCAGCGGATAGACGGCCGTGTCCTTGTCGAGCGCGATGGTGCTGATCCCGCTCCGCGCCAGCAGGACGCCCAGCATCGCCCCGACCGGGCCAAGCCCGACGATCAGGACGTCGCAGTCGAAGCCTTCCTCACGCACGGTCGGGCTCCGACGCACAAGGGTTCTCGATGGCGCCAAGGCCGTCGATCTCGATGCGGACCACGTCGCCGTCCTTGAGGAAGCGCATCGGCTTCATGGCCGCGCCGATGCCGCCGGGCGTGCCGGTGAAGATCAGATCGCCGGGCTCCAGGGTCATGGCCTGAGACAGGTGCTCGATCTGCTCCCAGACGTTGAACACCAGGTGGCGGGTGTTGGAGTCCTGACGGGTCTCGCCGTTGACCAGGCACCGGATGCCGAGGGCGTGGGGGTCCGGGACCTCGTCGGCGGTGGTGATCCAGGGGCCAAACGGCGCGTGGGTGTCGAATGACTTGCCGATCACCCATTGCGGCGTGCGGTGCTGCCAAGCCCTTTCGGTGGCGTCGTTGCCCACGCAGTAGCCGAAGATCGCCTTGGCTGCGTCCGTCTTGTCGATGTGGCGGCCGCCCGCGCCGATCACCGCGACCATCTCGGCCTCGTAGTCGAGGGCCTGGGAGACCTTCGGCACGTCGATCGGGTCATAGGGACCGTTGGCGGCGGTAGGGGCCTTGGAGAACCAGACCTGGTGCTCAGGCGTGCCCAAATTGCTCTCGGCGATGTGGTCGGCGTAGTTCAGGCCGATGGCCATGATCTTGCCGGGGCGGCGGATGGGAGCCAGCAGGCGGATCTGGTCGAGGGGCAGAGCGCCGGTCCTGGCCGCGGCGATGGCGCGAACCTCGTTCTCGACCTGCGGCCAGGCGGCGATCAGGCCGAGCATGTCGGCGGGCAGGCCGGGCGCAGCGCGGTTCAGGGGGATGACGGCGCCGTCGGCGACCACGCCGAGTTCGGGCGCGCCGCCGGCGGTCTGGAAGGTCGTGAGCTTCATGGAATTTTCCTCGGGAAACGTGCCGATCAGCCCATGGTGGGCGGTGCGGCCGGGCCCCACTGGACCCCCATCAGGTCGGTGAGGCTGGCGACGTTGGAGCCGTCGGCGGCGGTGAAGAGATCGCCGTCGGTCCAGTGCTCGAGCGTGTGGCCCCAGGGGTCGCGCCAGTAGTCGAACACCTGGCTGCCGAGGATGTGGCGGCCTACGCCCCATTCGGCGTCGCGACCTGCGTCCTTGAGCGCCTGGTGACCGGCCATAAGGTCGTCAAAATCGGCGACCTCGAAGGCGGCGTGGTTGAAGCCCGGCCCCTTGGGGCTCTGGACCAGGAACAGGGTGTGGTGATCGGTCGGCGTCGCGCCGCGGTCGCAGCGCATGAAAGCCCCGACCGAGAACTCCGGCGTCAGGGCGATCTCGTCGGAGGTGATGAAGCCGAAGTGGTCTTTGTACCAGCGCTCGCAGGCGCGGAAGTCGGCGACATTGAGCACGCAGTGGCCCAGGCGCACGATGTGCGCAGGTCCGGTGGCGACGCGCTTCGTCTGCCGCTCGCGCAGGCGCGCAGCGGCGGTGTTCCAAGGCTCACGTTCGGGCAGCGGCGAAGGCGCGGCGGCCACCTGCCCGGCCACCACCTCGACCCGCCGGCCATCGGGATCGGAAAGGACCACGACCTTGCCGCCGCCCGGCGCGTCGAGGGGGCGGATCTCGGCGTTCTTAGCCTTCGCCAGTGTTTCCAGGTCGGTGAGCGAGGCGGCGCGCAGGCCGAGACCGGCGAAGCCGGGCTCGCCCACTTCCGTCGCGTGCAGGAACGGACTGGCGCCGGCGCCGCGCGCGAACAGGCGGCCGTCTTGTTCGGCGACGCTGAGCCCGAAGTCCTCAAGGAAGCTTCGCATCTGCGCCAGGTCAGGCGCCCGAAAGCGGACGAAGGCGATGTCTTCGATCCTGATGATGCTCATGGCGGATCTCTATGAATGACTATTTGGTCATTTATTGATCCGTGAAAACCAGAATGCAATCCAGGAAATTTCCCGCTTGATGAACGGTGTTTTGATATTTTATGACGATATGGTCAGTTTTCGGCGGGCGAGACGCGTGGGGCGAAATGTCCGCAGTGCGGCTGAGCCGGCTTCCAGCGCGGCTGTTCGCCTCGCACTCCATGGCTGGCAAGCGTTCGGCGGCGGCGGGACGTTACCCGCGGGGAGGACGCAGGGCCGCGCAGCTTGAAGCCGATCGCCAAGCAATGAACCAGCGAGCCGTGCTTGCGGGGACGGGCGCCCTCTGGGCGCAAGGGAGAGCGACATGACCGAAGCAAAGAACACGAGCGGCGGGTGCGCCTGTGGGCGGATCGACGTCCATCAGCATTTCCTGCCCGACGTCTACCTCGATGCTCTGGCGAGCACGGGCTTGACGACCGTGGACGGCGGCATGCCGTTGCCCGCCTGGAGCGCGGACGCCGCCCTGCAGATGATGGATCGCCAGCAGATCGAGACGGCGATCATTTCGCTGTCTTCGCCCTCGACGCACTTCCTGCCGCCTGCCGAGCGCGGAGCGCTGGTGCGCCAAGTGAACCTTGCTGGCGCGGCGCTTGTCGCTGCGCACGCCGGCCGGTTCGGCTTCTTCGCCACCCTGCCCATGCCGGACGTGGCGGCGTCATTGGCCGAGATGCGATACGTCTTCGACGTCCTCGGCGTGGACGGCGTCATACTGGAGACGAATATCGACGGCTCCTATCTCGGCGCTCCGGCCTTCGCGCCGATCTTCGCGGAGCTGAACCGGCGCAAGGCCACGCTGTTCCTCCATCCGACCAGCCCGGCCTGCTTGGAGGCGGTGGGCCTGGGCCGTCCGGCGCCGATGCTGGAGTTCCCGTTGGACACGACGCGCACGCTGGTCGACCTGCTCTACTCCCGCACCCTGCAGACTCATCCGGACATCAAGGTGATCGTACCGCATGGCGGAGCGGCGCTGCCGGCCCTGGCCGCGCGCATCGCCGCCTTCGCAAACCTGCCTTTCGTCAACCCGCGACCGGCGTCGGAGGCTGAGGTCTTCGAAACCCTGGCGCGGCTTTACTACGACGTCGCGCTCTCGGGTCATTCGATGGCCTTTGCGGGTCTCCGCCGCCTGGCGCCGATCTCCCAGATCCTCTTCGGTAGCGACTGGCCGTTCACGCCCGAGATCGGGGTCGCTCGGAACATTCACCAGCTCACCGGGAATGGTCTCACGGTCGCCGAAATGCAGGCGCTCGCTCGCGAGAATGCGGAACGCGTCTTCCCCCGCTTGGCGGCTGTCAGGAAGACATGAGCGGCCGACGGCGCGAGGCAGGAATCCTGGGTTTTGCACCGGCCGACTGACCGGGCGAAAGGTCCCGCGTTTGTACTCCGACCGGATGTCTGCAAATCGCGCTCAGCGCCAATCGTCATGTCACCGTGAGCACAATCTTGCCCTGGATATGTCCTTGCGCCGCGCGTTCATGCGCCTTGTGGGCGTCGGCGAGTGGGTAGGTGCTATCCAACGCGATGCGGATCTCTCCTCGATCCAGCAGACGCGCGAGTTCCGCCAGCTGCGCGCCGCTCGAGCGGACTTGCGTGGTCGAAACCGTGACGTCCAGTCGTCCCGCCTCGCCGTCGTCGACGAACCCAAGCGGGAAGATCGGGAACAGGGCCCCGCCCGGCTTCAGCGTGCGCAGGAAGCGGTGGCTGCCCGCCCCACCTACGGCGTCTACGACAAGGTCGATGCCCCGCGCCACGTCCTCCGGTGCCGTCTGCGTGTAGTCGATGATCTCGTCGACGCCGAGGTCACGCAGGAACGCCTGGTGCCTGCCGGACGCCACGGCGATGACACGCGCGCCCTTCAGCTTTGCGATCTGGACCGCAAAGTGCCCGACGCCGCCGGCAGCGCCGTTGACCAGCACGGTCTTGCCGAGGAGGGAGACCGGCTCGTGGCGGTGGGGCTGGAGAGGGTTCGGCTCGTCATGTCCCAGATCGATCAGAAACTGCCACGCGGTAAGCAGCGCCATGGGCGCGGCGGCGGCGTGCGCATGGTCAATTCGCGCGGGTTTCAGCGCGACCTCTGAAGCGGGAACGCTGACATATTCGGCATAGGCCCGGCTATCGCCCGCCAGCCCGCGGGGGAACCGCACCATCGAGTAGACCTCATCGCCGACGACGAAACCCGCGACGTCGTCCGCCACCGCTTCGACGACGCCGGAGACGTCGGTTCCCAGAATGATGGGGAAGGATACAGGCGGCCGCCATTCGGCCGGGAGCATGTTGTAGCCTTCGCGCAGATACCAGTCGGGAGGGTTGACGCCGACAGCGTGCACGCGAACGCGTAACTCGCCGGCCTTCACCTCCGGCTTGGGCGCATCCTCGTAAACCAGCACCTCGGGTCCGCCGAAAGCATGCTGGCGGATCGCCTTCATCACTTCGCGCATAATGTCGTCTCCACTCGGAATTCTTCTCGTTCGAGGGAGATAATCGCCCCAGATTGGGTTGATAATGCTGGGCTATTTCGCTTCAGTTATTCCATGATGGAACATAATGTCCTGGATCGACTTGCGGGCTTGATCGCGTTCGCACGGGCGGGATCGCTCGGCAGCTACACGGCGGCGGCGCGGTCCTTGTCGATTTCACCGTCCGCCGTCAGCAAGAGCGTGCAGCGGCTCGAACGGCATCTGGGGGTTTCGCTTTTTACCCGTACGACGCGCTCGCTGACGCTGACGCCGGAAGGGCGCGAACTCCACGAGCGGGCGCTGCGCCTCCTGCGTGAGGCGGAAGAAATCGAGCAGGTGGCCGTCACTGCGCGCGCGGAGCCGTCGGGGGTCTTGCGGGTCGCTGCATCCCTGCCGATCGGGCTCCATGTGATCGCGCCCGCGCTGCCGGCATTTCGCAAGCTGTATCCAAAGCTAGCCATCGATTTGAGGTTGAGCGATCGAGTGGTGGACCTCGTCGAGGAGGGCGTCGATGTCGCTGTTCGTATCGGCGATCTCGCCGACAGCCGGCTGCTGTCGCGCAAGCTGGCGCCGCTTCGGCTGGGCTGTTTCGCATCACCGGCCTATCTCGACGAGCGCGGGGCGCCCGCGCATCCGGACGAGCTGGCTGGGCACGACACCGTCAACCTGCGCTATCAGAACACCGGTCAGGCCTTTCGCTGGCCCTTTCGAATCGGGAGCAAGGAAATCGAACTAGCGCCGGCGTCCGGCATCGTGGTCGACGCCAGCGATGCTGTTGTGGCGGCCCTGGTGGCGGGTGGCGGCATTGGGGTCTGCGCGTCCTTTGTCGCAGCGCCCTATGTGAAGAGCGGCCAACTGATGCCTGTCCTCTCCATGTTCACCATCGAGCGGGACTCGATTACCGCGCTTTGGCCAGAAAGCCGGCGCGCCAATCCAGGTGTTCGGGCGTTCCTTACGATGCTCCAGGACGTCTTCCTGGATCCGACGGCCGCCGTTGCGGACTGTCGATGACGTCGTTCGCCCTGACCGATTAGCCCACGCGCCGATAACTGCCTCGAACTCTCGGCTATCGTCTCAAAGGGGAGATAGAGGACCAGAAGGCGCCGACTCCGAAATTCAACTCGTTATTCTGAAGAGCCAATGTGGCGGGGTGTTGCGCGCGTTCGGAGCCCCACCCTCCTAGGCGGCGCAGATCGAGAAGCAGGCCACAGGCGGCCTAGTACCTCCAGCTGGTGAGGTCGGCGCCCTTGGGGGCTGAGGCCTCGATGCGCTTGAGGATTTTGGGCAGGTAGAAGGTGTTGTAGCGCAGTCGCGAGATGGCGTTGGAGTTGGCGTGGTCGCCGTTCCAGCAGTGCTCGGCGCGATCGCCGTAGTCGACCTCGCCCTGGTAGGGCGGATCGGCCTTCT
>JAEXKM010000471.1 GCA_023445705.1 Pseudomonadota bacterium | reverse complement strand
CCGCTGGTCTTGAGCGAGCCGGTGTTCAGGTTGAAGCGCTCGAAGTAGCCATCGTCGGTCAGGAACAGCGAGCCGCCCGCCCCGCGGTGGATGCGGTCGCAGAACGAAGCGTCCCCGGTGGCCATGCAGTTGGTCAGGGCCAGATTCGGGTTCACGCTGCCGATGAGATTGGCGACCTTGATGTTGAAGTAGTCCAGCGAGATCGTCAGGCCCGGCGCAAAGCTCGGCTGGATGACCGCGCCCACCGAATAGGTGTCGGCCTTCTCCGGGCTGAGCTCGGTGTTGCCGCCGATCAGCGAGTTGAACTGGCCGGCCGGGTTGTCGATGATCTTGCCGTATTGAGCCGCGGTGACGCCGGTGCGGGCGCACTCCTCGAGCGTGCCGAACGGCACGACGCCGGCGCATGGATCGTACAGGCCGTTGGCCAGCTCGGTCAGTTCCACCTCGAACAGGGACTGCGAGGAGAAGAGCTCGACGACGTTCGGGGCACGAACGGCGCGCTGATAGCTGGCGCGGAAGCGCAGATCGCGGACCGGCGACCAGTTCAGGCCGGCCTTGTAGGCGTCGGTCTTGAAGCCGGTGTTGTAGTCCGAATAGCGATAGGCGCCTTCGAACGACAGCAGGCGAACGAACTGGCGGTCCTCGACCAACGGGGCGTTGATCTCGGCGAAGAGCTCTTTGACCGAGGTGGTGCCGTGCACCGGATATTCCGGGCTGACGGCGTTTTGATAGGCCTCGTCAGGCTCCAGATCGAGGGTGTTCTTCCGGTACTCGGCCCCGAACGCCACGCCCACGCCATTGGTGGCCATCGGGCTGACCACGCCGTACTCTCCGAGGTCGCCGCTCACCGAGAAGATGATGTTGGTGAGCGAGGTGTCGCCGGTGATGGACTTGCTCTCGGCGATATAGTCGATCGCCTCGGGGCTGGCGGCGCCGCTGAAGTAGTTCAGGGGAGAGCAGCTGGCGTCGTTGTTTGAGGCGACGGCGTCGGCGTTGATGGCGCAGACGACCTGTCCGTAGGTCGCAGAACCAATCCGGCGATCGAAGACCGCGTTCATAGCGTTGGCGACGCGTTGCTGGTTCGCATCGCCCGTAAAGCGGCTGCGGTAGTTCACGTTCGCATACGAAGCCGAGAAGTCGTAGCTGAACGCCTCGTTGATTTCGCCGCTCATGCCGCCGACCAAGCGGAAGGTCGTGTGGCGCAGGTCGTCCTGGCGATTGCCGCCTTCGACGTTCCGGCGCGAGACGACGATGCCTTCGGCGACGTCCTGGGGACCGACATAGGCGCCCGAGACATCATAGACGCCGACCGTGGAAAGACCCGCCGCGGAGCAGAGGAAGTTGGCTTGCTGGGCGCTGAGCAGGGCGTTGTCGCAGTTCACGCCGCCAGCGCTGCCGTAGATCCCGCCGGAAACGGTGCCCGGGGCGATCTGGGCCGTCGAGCGGTCCTGCATGAAGCCCACTTCGAAGTAGGGCTTGAAGTGGTCGTTGATCTCGTAGTGGCCGACCGCGCCGAAGGTGTAGCGCTGGTCGGGCCGCTGGTAATAGTTGTACGGCGCGAAGTTGAAGGTCTCGCGGCCGGCCACGAACTCGCCGTTGCGCGGCAGGAACGAGGTCGGCACGCCGGTCAGACCGGCCGTGTTCGAGAAGTTCGCCGGGTCGTTGAAGCCCGAGCCGCTGCAGGAGTACTGGCCGCCGCCCGGTCCGGTCGTGCCCAGGGCGCAGGAACTGTAGTCGTAGTCAGCCTGGGTGATGGCGTTGACCTTGCGATAGGTCGCATAGGCGGTGATGTTGGCCCGTCCATCGGCGCCGTTGACGCCGGCGACGATCGAGTAGTCCTGGGTGAAGCCGTTCCAGACCGTGCTGTCGGGCGAGGGATAGGCCCCCGGAACGAGCGCGTCGTTCTTCCTCAACAGCTCCTGGATGCCTTTGTTGCCATTGTGGTGCTGATAGGTGCCGTAGCTGGCCTCAAGCTTGATGCCCTCGAAATTGTCGAGCAGCTTGAAGTTCACGACCCCAGCGATGGCGTCCGAGCCATAGACGGCCGAAGCCCCGCCAGTCAGGACTTCGACGCTCTTGATCAGGGCGCTCGGCACCTGGTTGAGGTCGGAGGCGACAGCCTTGGGCGAGCCGTAGGGAAGACGGCGGCCATTCACCAGGACGAGAGTGCGGGTCGGGGAGAGACCGCGCAGGTCGACCTGGGCGGTGCCGGTCGCTTCGTTCGACGCCGCAGCGCCTTGCGCGGCGAACACTTGCGGCAGGGCGTTGACCACGTCTTCGGTCCGAGCCGCGCCGCGCGCGGCGAACTCTTCGCCGCCGACCTGGACGATCGGGCTGACGCTTTCGACATTGGCCGAGCGGATGCGCGAGCCGGTGACGATCACCTCCTCGACCGCATTGTCCTGGGCGCTGGCCGCGCCAGCGGTGACGAGGCCAGCCAGCAGGCTGGTGGCGAGCAAGGCAGCTCTTCGCGAAGCAAGTCTCATAGGTTTATCCCCCTTGGATGGACCGATCGGGCTTCCCTCCGCCCAGCCGGCTTAAGACAAAGTCCGGGCGCCGGACGCCCGAGGGGGCGTCCGTGGTCTCGTCCGGATCGATGGTTGGCTTGGAAAAGCCCCGTTGTTCCGGGGCTAGTACCTCCAGCTGGTGAGGTCGGCGCCTTTTGGGGCTGAGGCCTCGATGCGCTTGAGGATCTTGGGCAGGTAGAAGGTGTTGTAGCGCAGTCGCGAGATGGCGTTGGAGTTGGCGTGGTCGCCGTTCCAGCAGTGCTCGGCGCGATCGCCGTAGTCGACCTCGCCCTGGTAGGGCGGATCGGCCTTCT
>JAEXKM010000468.1 GCA_023445705.1 Pseudomonadota bacterium | reverse complement strand
ACGCACTTGATCTCCTGCAGGCAGGCGACGTCCGGCGCGGCCTCCTCGAACCAGCGCAGCACCGTTTCCAGGCGCGCGTTGACAGAATTTACGTTCCACGTGGCGATACGCATCGACTGCTCCAGCTTGGGGCCGGACGCTAGAAGCCTGACGCCCTCTGCTCAACCCCTGCGAACAAACGTGACCTTGTCGCAATCATGGGCTAGCTACCCGCGACCAAATGTCCATTGTACGGGGGTAAGTATGTCGCAGTTCACCAAGCTCGCTCTTCTGAGCGCTGCTCTGATGACGGTCGCGCCGGGCGCGGCCTTTGCGCAGGGTCGGCCGGCTTCGGCCACCAACGCTCAGAAGATGCAGGCGAATGCTGCCGCCGAAGTTCCGCGTTGCACGCGTAAGCTCGGCACGTTGTCGATCACTAACGGCGACGATCCCCGCGGCTGGAACCAATACAATCTCGCCCCGCCGGCTAAGCTGCTGCGTTCGATCGTGCAGAAGTCGGGTTGCTTCAACCTCGTTGACCGCGCCGCCGGGCTCAATGCGGCGCAGGCCGAGCGAGATATCGGCGCTGGCCTTGGCATGCAGCGCGGTTCGAACGTGGGGCAGGGGCAGATCAAGGCGGCCGACTACGTCCTGGTCGCCGAAATGCAGGCGGCCGACGGCAACGCCGGCGGAACGGCCCTGGCCGGCATCGCCGGTGGCCTGATCGGTGGCCGGGCAGGCGCCCTGGTCGGCGGCATCAAGACCCGGAAGCTCGAAGCCAACACCATTCTGTCGCTGACCAACGTCCGTACGACCGAAACCGTGGCTGTGACTGAAGGCTACTCGGTGAAGAACGACATCGGTTGGAGCGCCGGCGCGGGCGGCGGCAGCTGGGGCGGCTTCGGCGGCGCCGTCGGTGGTGGCTACGAAGACACCGAGACTGGCCGGATCGTCACCATCGCCTTCATCGACGCCTACGCGAAGATGGTGACCGAGCTGGGCCTCGTGGCCAACAGCGCCTCGGCCGCGCAAGCTGCGCCGTCTAAGACCTTCAGCGCCACCGCGCCGGTCAACATGCGCAAGATCGCCGACGCCAAGGGCGCGCTCATCCGCACGCTTCCGCCCGGCGCGGTCGTCTATCCGACCGGTCAGAAGAACGGCCTCTGGTGGGAAGTCTCCGACGAGAACGACAATGTGGGCTGGGTGCTGAACACCAAGCTCGAACCGACCCGCTACTGATGGTCAGGCTGGGCGCCGTTTCGGCGGCGCCCTTTCTCGATCTAGATCGAGAAACTCACGCCACAGCCGCAGCTCGACTTGGCGTTGGGATTACGGACCTTGAACTCCGCGCCGGCCAATTCGTCGACGAAATCGATCTCCGAGCCCTTGAGCAGAACGAGAGACATTTCGTCGACCAGGGCCGCGGCCCCATCGCGCTCGATGCGCAGATCGTCCGATTGTGCGGTGTCCACCAGGTCGAACTGGTACTGGAAACCTGAACAGCCGCCGCCTTCCACCGCGATGCGGAGCATGATCGGCTTGCCTTCGGCGTCGCCGATTTCGCGCAAACGCTTGGCGGCCGCGGGAGATAGGGTGAGTTCGGTCGTGGTCATGCTGCGGAAAACCTCTGCCTCGTCTATATGAGGCCGCAAGGCCCTTCCTCCAAGAGGGCGTCGTCATGCCGAGATCCGATGATCCCTCCGCCCCGCGCGCCCTATGCCGAAGATTCCGCCAAGTCACTCGGGCGCAAGGTCGCCGAGCCGGAGAGCCGAACCCGGACGCCCTTCGCCCGTGACCGAGACCGGATCATCCACGCCACCGCCTTCCGGCGGCTCAAGGAAAAGACCCAGGTGTTCGTCGCCCACGAAGGCGACCACTTCCGCACCCGGCTGACCCATTCGCTGGAAGTCGCCCAGGTCGCGCGCTCGCTGGCTACGGCCCTCGGACTCGAGCCGGACTTGGCCGAGACGATCGCGCTCGCCCACGATCTGGGACATCCGCCCTTCGGCCATGCGGGCGAGGACGAGCTCCAGATCCAAATGGAGCGCTTCGGCGGCTTCGACCACAACGTTCAGACATTCCGCGTGGTCACCAAGCTGGAGCGCCGCTACCCGCGCTGGGAGGGGCTGAACCTGACCTGGGAAACCCTGGAAGGCGTGATCAAGCACAACGGCCCGGTGGCCGAGAAGCTGGACCGTCCCTCCTGGAACGCCATCGCCGAGTTCGACAAGGAGTACGACCTTCGTCTCTCGACCTGGGCGTCGGCGGAGGCCCAGGTCGCAGCCCTGGCCGACGACATCGCCTACAATAATCACGACGTTGATGACGGCGTCGCCGCCGGGCTCTTCCAGCTTGAAGAGCTGTTGGACGTGCCCCTGATCGGGCCGATCCTGGCCGGCGTGTATAAGGACTATCCTGGGCTCGACCCGGTGATCGTGCGCCTGGAGGCCGTCCGCCGCATGATCGGGGCCATGGTCGACGACGTTCTGGCTGAGACCAATCGCCGCGCGCGGGAGACCAAGGTCGCCTCGCCGGATGACGTCCGCAACCTCGATCACGCCCTGGTTTCGTTCTCACGGGACATGCTGGAGGATCTCTCCCGGCTGCGGGAATTCCTGATGAACCGGATGTACCGGTACTGGAAGGTCAACCGCACGCGCAGCCAGGCTCGCCGAATTCTTGCCGAGATGTTCCAGTTGTTCATGGCTGAACCCGACGTCCTGCCGACAGAGTGGTTCGCTCGCTCGCAGAACCGCGACGAGGCCGGCCGCGCGCGGGTGGTGTGTGACTACATCGCCGGCATGACCGACCGGTTCGCTATCGAAGAGCATCGGCGACTTTTCCACCTCGACGTCCTGAATTAGGCGACGGGCTGGGCTTCGAAGCCGGCCTCCCTTCGGTAAAATCCCTGAAACGCCGCGCGCGATTCGCGCCGCGGCTCCCGAGTCCCTTTCGGAGCCTTCGATGTCCGACCCCGATCGCGGCGCCTATACGCCCCCGACCGATGCGCCGCTCGCTTTCGACGCGCGCCAACCGGTTCGGGGCGGCGGGCCCGCCCCCGTGATGCTTATCCTCAGCGCGCTCGTCCTGATCGCGTTGGTCGTCGCCATCATCATGTTCTACCGCTCTGGCGTGCGCGAAGCGGGCCAGCCGCCGCGCACCGTCGGTGAGCCGGTGGGCGAGATGAAGGGCGCGCCGCCGGCCGAGGCCCAGCCCGCCGATCCGGCCCAGGGCCTGCAAATCTATCAGACCGAGGAGGGCGAGGCCGCCCCCGCCGCCCCGAACTTCACCGCGCCGCCGGAAGAGCCCCAGGCCCGCCCGGCGCCGGTCACTGTCCAGCCTCCGCCCCGTGCAGCCCCCCCGACCGGTGGTCCTATCGCCGCTGCCCCCATCGCTCCGGTGGCCCCGGCCCTGAAGGGCGCGGTGCAGCCGCCGCCGGCGCCCAAGGCCGCCGCGCCGGCTCCGAAGACCATCGACCAGGCCCTGGCCCAGGCGCCGGCCACGGCGCCCAAGCCGGCTCCGGCCGCCTCTGGATCGGCTTCGGTCCAGATCGGCGCCTTCTCGTCCCAGGCGATCGCCGATCGCGAGTGGAGCGCTGCCGCGGCCATGGCCGGCGGCGGCAAGGGCAAGCGCGTCGAGGCGGTCGATCGCAACGGCTCGACGCTCTACCGCACCCAGGTCACCGGGTTCGGTAGCCGCGCCGAGGCGAGCGCCTTCTGCGACAAGCTCAAGGCCTCCGGAAAGAACTGCTTCGTCAAGTGACCAGCGCGGCGATCCTCGGCTGTCAGGGCCTAAGCCTCTCGCGTGAAGAGGAGGCGTTCTTCCGCGACGTCCAGCCGTGGGGGTTCATCCTCTTCAAGCGCAACGTCGAGACGCCCGATCAGGTGCGCAAGCTGGTCGACCAGCTTCGCGCCACGGTCGATCGTCCCGACGCCCCGGTGCTGATCGACCAGGAGGGGGGCCGCGTCCAGCGGCTCGGACCGCCGCACTGGCGTCGCTACCCGCCGGGGCGCGCCTACGGAGATCTGCCGGCCAACGACCCGCTGCTGCGACGCGAGATCACCCGCTTGGGGGCTCGTCTGTTGGCCCACGACCTTGCGGCCTTGGGGATCAATGTCGACTGCGTGCCGGTGCTCGACGTGCCGGTCGAGGGCGCTCACGACGTCATCGGCGACCGGGCCTACGCGAAGTCACCGGAGGGCGTCGCCTTGCTGGGCCGCGCGGCTTGCGAGGGCCTGATCGCTGGCGGCGTCCTGCCGGTCATCAAGCATATCCCAGGGCACGGCCGGGCCATGGCCGACAGCCATCTGGATCTCCCGGTGGTGCAGACGAGCTACGATGAGCTCGACGGCTGGGACTTCGCGCCCTTCCGCGTGCTTTCCGACATGCCGATGGCGATGACCGCCCACGTGGTCTACACCGCCATCGATCCCAAGCGTCCGGCCACCACCTCAAGGAAGGCTATGCGCGAGGTGATCCGCGGCGCGATCGGATTCGACGGCCTCGTAATGAGCGACGACCTGTCCATGAAGGCTCTTGGCGGCGACTTCGCCGATCGGGCCCGTGCGTCCCTGGCCGCCGGCTGCGACGTGGTCCTTCACTGCAACGGCGACATGGCCGAGATGAAGGCCGTCATGACTGGAACCAAGGCGCTGTCCGGCCAGGCGGCCCGCCGCGCCAAGGCGGCCATGGGCAGGATCGTGAAAACCCCGGAACCCTTCGACGTCGAGGAGGCGATCGCCCGCTTCGACGCCGCCTTCGAGGGCAGGTGGACCGCGTGAGCACCTTCCAGCCCAACCTCGACTTCCAGGCGGCCAATACGGCGGCCGAGGATGGCGAGGCGCTGGTCATCGACATCGACGGCTACGAAGGTCCGCTCCACGTCCTGCTGGCGCTCGCGCGCAATCAGAAGGTGGACCTGCTGCAGCTCTCCATCACCAAGCTGGCGGACCAGTACCTGTCCTTCGTTCAGCAGGCGCGGCGGGTGCGCTTCTCGCTGGCCGCCGATTACCTCGTCATGGCCGCCTGGCTCGCCTATCTGAAGTCACGCCTGCTGCTGCCCAAGCCCGAGCGTCCCAAGGCGGAGGAGCCGCCGGCCGAGGAAATGGCGGCGCAACTGGCCTTTCGCCTCGCCAAGCTCGACGCCATGCGCAAGGCCGCCGACGCCTTGCGCGATGGCCCGCAGTTGGGCCGCGAGGTGTTCGTGCGCGGCGACCCGCAGGCGATCAAGGTCATTCCTTCGACCCGTCTCGAGGGCGACCTCTATGGCCTGATGAGCGCCTATCTGGAGCAGCGTCGCAAGGAACAGGGCCGCCATTACACGCCGCGCGTCCAGCAGGCCTATCCGCTTGAAGACGCCCGTGACCGCCTGCGCGGCATGCTGCCCGAGCTGGAGCGCTGGACCCCGCTGGCGGGCGTCGCCCCGCTCAAGCCCTCGGGCGAGGGGCCAAGCCGCGCCTCCTACGTCGCCTCGACCCTCTCTGCGAGCCTCGAATTGGTGAAGGAAGGCGCGCTGGAGACCCGCCAGCTCGAGGCGTTCGCCGATATCTACCTCCGCGCCCGGCGCGAGCTGCGGCCATGAGCGTCGAGACCGAACGCCAGGTTGAGGCGCTGCTGTTCGCCGCGGCGGGACCATTGAGCGTTGAAGACCTCGCCAAGCGGCTACCGGCCCATGCCGATATCGAGGCTGCGCTCGCCGCGCTCGGGAGCCGGTATGAGGGCAGGGGGGTCGAGCTGGCCTGCGTCGCGGGCCGCTGGCGTTTCCAGACCGCCGAAGATCTGGCCTTCCTGATGACCGAGGAGCGCGAGGAGCCCCGTCGCCTCTCCAAGGCGGCGCAGGAAACCCTGGCCATCATCGCCTATCACCAGCCGGTCACCCGGGCCGAGATCGAGGCGGTTCGCGGCGTTCAGGCCAGCAGAGGCACCCTGGACGTGCTGCTGGAGCTCGGTTTGGTGCGGATGCGCGGTCGTCGGCGCTCGCCGGGCCGGCCGGTGACCTACGGGACGACCGACGCCTTTCTCGAACATTACGGCCTGGCCCAGCTCTCCGACCTTCCCGGCATGGCCGAGATGAAGGCTGCCGGCCTGCTCAGTCTGGATCTGCCGCCGGACTTCAGCGTGCCGAATCCGACCGGCTTGGCCGGGCCGGACGAAGATCCGTTGGAAGAGGGCGATGCGCCCGAATTCCATGTGGATTTTCTGGGCGAGGACGATCAGGCGCACTAGGAGCGGTTGGCGCTTTCCGCCGCGAAGGACTATATTAGC
>JAEXKM010000455.1 GCA_023445705.1 Pseudomonadota bacterium | reverse complement strand
GCTGCGAAGTGGCCGAGGGCGTCATCGTTCGCGAAGGCAGCGTGCTCTCGATGGGCACCTTCATCACCTCCACGACCCGCATCGTCGACCGCAAGACCGGCGAAGTGTTCATGGGCGAAGTGCCGCCCTACTCGGTTATCATGCCCGGCTCGATGCCCAGCCCGTTCGGCGAAGGTCTGCCCTCGATCAACTGCGCGGTCATCGTCAAGACTGTGGATGAACGCACGCGTTCGAAGACCTCGATCAACGAACTGCTGCGCGACTGAGGCCTGGCGAACTGATTCGCCAAACCCCTGTTCTTGAACAACGATTCGCCGGTCCCGAGCCTCTCGGGGCCGGCGTTTCTCATTTTGGCGCAAGCCCTCCCCGGCGCAGCCAAAACAATCCACAGGAAAGCGCAAAACGAATCAGGTCGAGCGACCGTTAACCATAGCATTCGCTTCTCGCTGAATCCGACGAAAGTTACCTTCCCTCTAGACGCGAGCATCAAGCAGCGGACTAGAGACAGCATCCGATAGATGTCGCACCCGTCCACAGGGTGCGTTGCTACTCAAGGCCTGCGCGATGACTCAGATCGATCCAAGTTAACCTTAACAAAGGTCAGAACGATGAACCCTGGGCTATCCCTGGCCACCGTGACGGCCGCGAACGATCAGGACAGCGGCCCCGACGGCCGCGAGCTGACGCAAGGCTATCTTGAACAGAACACCATGCGGTTCCTGTACCGCTGGGGCACGCAGCTCTCGTCCACCCTTGTGCGCCTGCGCACGCGCTTCGACGGCGACCTGGACCAGTGCCTGCTGTATCTCGTGTTCCTGCTGGCCGAGATTTCCGAGACCCTGCCACGCGGACCGCGCCCGCCGCCGACTTTCCGCCGCCGCCGGGGCCTGAACGCCCTGAGCCTGGCCGACATCACCCAGATCCCCCGCGAGACCACCCGCCGCAAGCTGCTGGCCTTGGTCGAGCGCGGCTACCTGATCCGCGAGCCGGACGGCCTTTTCGCCCTCGGCCCGGCCTACGACACCGAGCAGTTCTTCGACGAACTCAAGCCGCTGTTCTGGGACGCCGTCCGCGCCGAGCGCTAGAGCGCGGTTGCCGAGGGACGCTCGCCCGGCTACCAGCCATGGCATGCTCGATCCCGTCGCCCTCACCCAGGAACTTATCCGCCGCCCCTCGGTCACGCCGGCCGACGAAGGGGCCATGGATCTGGTCCAACGCACCCTGGAGACGCTCGGCTTTTCCTGCCGCCGGATGAAGTTCGGCGAGATCGAGAATCTCTACGCCAGGTACGGGACCGCCAGTCCCAACCTCTGCTTCGCCGGGCACACCGACGTTGTTCCGGTCGGCGACAGCGCCGCCTGGAGCCGTGAGGCTTTCGCCGCCGAGATCGTCGAGGGCGTGCTGATCGGCCGGGGCGCCGTCGACATGAAGAGCGCCGTGGCCGCCTTCGCCGCCGCCGCCGCCAAGGCGATCGCCGCCGGACAGGTCAAGGGCTCGCTGTCCTTCCTGATCACCGGCGACGAAGAGGGCGTGGCCACCCACGGCACCAAGATGGTCGTCGAGGCGCTGAAGGCCGAGGGCGAGGTCATCGACCACTGCGTGGTGGGCGAACCCTCCAGCGCCGAAACCTTCGGCGACATGATCAAGATCGGCCGCCGCGGCTCCATCAACGTCTGGCTGACAGTCGACGGCCGCCAGGGCCACGTCGCCTATCCGCACCGGGCGGCCAACCCCATCCCGGTGCTCGTCGACCTGCTGGCCACCCTGCAGAACCATGTGCTGGACGAGGGCTATACCGGCTTCCAGCCCTCGAACCTCGAGGTCACCACCATCGACGTCGGCAACGGCGCGACCAACGTCATTCCGGCCCAGGCCAAGGCCCGGCTGAACATCCGCTTCAACCCGGCCCACAAGGGGGCCGAACTCGCCGCCTGGATCGAGGCCGAAGCCGCCAAGGCGCAGGCGAACTTCGGCGGGGTCATCAAGGTGGAACCGGTGATCAGCGGCGAGGCCTTCCTGACCGAACCGGGCGCCTTCACCGACGTCGTGGTCGGCGCGGTGAACGATGTGGCCGGCGTCTCGCCGGAGCTGTCCACCAGCGGCGGGACCTCCGATGCGCGCTTCATCCGCGACCTCTGCCCGGTGGTCGAACTCGGCTTGGTCGGCAAGACCATGCATGCGGTCGACGAGCGCGCGCCCGTGCAGGAGATCTACGACCTGCAACGGGTCTACGAGCGCCTGATCGAGCGATATTACGCAGCCTTCACTTGATGCTTGCACCCCCGGCCAGCACCGTGCCGGCATGTTCCTCAAGTCGATCGCCGCACTCAGCGCCCTTGCGCTAACCGCCGCCCTGGCCCCCGCCGCGGCCCAGGCCGCACCGCCAGCCTTCGCCTGCCACGTTGGGGCCTACCGGCTTTCCGACGGCGCGGAGGTGGTCATCTCCGCCTCGGGCGAGGATGCGCTTCGGTACCGCTTCCTCGACGGCCGATCCGGCCGGCTGTTCCCCGCGGCGGACGGGACCTTCGAATCCGGCCCCGGATGGAGCAGCCGCAGCCCCGTGCAGCTCCGAGCCAGCTTCGGCGACTGCAGCGCCGGCACGATCCGCCTCGGCGAACGTGATGGACGCCGGATCGTCCAGCCGGTGACGCCGATCCGCTTTCGCAGCGGGGCCGAAGAGCTCTACGGCGAATTGCACCTGCCCGAGCATCACAAGCCCAAGGCGTTGATCGTCCTGCAATACGGCTCAGGCCGGGATTCCGCCGTCGCCAACAACTTCGTCCAGTATCTCCTGCCGCTGAAGGACATCGGGGTCTTCGTCTTCGACAAGCGCGGCACGGGCCGCTCGACCGGTGTCTACACCGCCGACTTCAAGGTGCTGGCCGGCGACATGAATGCGGCGCTCGCGGCCGTTCGCGCCCAGCCCGCCGCACGCGGGACGCCGGTTGGCCTGATGGGCGAGAGCCAGGGCGGTTGGGTCGCGCCGCTCACCGCCGCACTCAGCCCCGTGGACTTCGTCGTCGTCAGCTACGGCTTGGCGATCAGCGCGGCGGAGGAAGACCGCCAGGAAATGCTGCAGGTCCTGGAAGCCAAGGGCTTCGGTCCGGACGCGGCCGCCAAGGCCGAAATCCTTCAGAAGGCGACCACCCGGGTGATCGACACCCACTTTTCCCAAGCCAGCCTGGACGAGATGGAACGGCTGAAGGCGCTCTACCGCGACGAACCCTGGCTCAAGGCCGGCCTGGGCGGTGACTATACAGGCCCCCTCACCGCGAGCCCGGCCGACCAACTCGGCCCGTTCCGGGAAGCGTTCAGCTTCGCCATCGACCTGAACTATGATCCCGAACCGACCCTACGCGCGACGGGGGCGACACCCTCGCTTTGGGTGCTCGCCGGCCTCGACACCGAGGCGCCCAGCGCCACCAGCCTGGAAATCCTGCGACGGCTGCAGGGCGAAGGCGCCCAGGTCGATATCGCCGTCTTCCCCAAGGCCGATCACGGCATCATCGAGGTCGCCGACCCGAAGACCGGTGAACTGGCCGGAACCCACGCCCCCGGCTACTTCGATCTGCTCGGCGAATGGATCGTGGGGCGACGCCTGGACCAGCCGTTCGGCGAGGCCGTCAACTATCCCCGTAC
>JAEXKM010000428.1 GCA_023445705.1 Pseudomonadota bacterium | reverse complement strand
CCGGAAGGCTTCGCGCTCTTCCAGCTCCACAAGTCCATCGGCATCACGGTCCTGGCGTTGAGCCTGGCGCGGCTGGCCTGGCGGCTTGGCCACAGGCCACCGCCGCTGCCCGCGGCCATGGCGGCGTGGGAGCGCTGGCTTGCGCACCTCGCCCACGTCGGCCTCTACGTCATCATGATCGGCATGCCGATCACCGGATGGATCATGGTTTCGACCAGCAGGATCCAAGTGCCGACGCTTCTCTATGGCGCGATCCCCTGGCCGCACGTGCCGGGGCTCGCTCATCTGGCCGAGCCGGCCAAGTCCGCCTGGAACAGCTTCGGCGTGACCGGTCACGAGGTCCTGGCCTGGGGCGCCTACATCCTGATCGCGCTGCATGTGGCCGGCGCGCTCAAGCACCAGTTGTTCAGCCGCGAGGAGCCAGTCCTGGCCCACATGGCGCCCGGCGCGCGTCCAGGCGCCTGGTTCGACCCGCGGCTGATCGCCATTGCGGTCGTCGCCTTGGGCGTGATCGGCGCAGGCTATGGCGTCCATCCCCGTCCGCCGCAGTCCAAGCCGCTGCCGGCCCCTGCGGTCGTGGCGGAAGCCGAGGTGGCCGAGCCGGTCTCGGCCACTCCCGCCGCGGCGCCCCTCGTAGAGCCGGAGGCGACGCAGGCGGCGCCCGAGGCCGCGGCTCCTGCAGGGCCTTCCAAGTGGGCGGTGAACAGCGGCTCGACGCTGGCCTTCTCGACCTCCTGGGGCGGCAGCGCCATCGACGGCCGTTTCGATCGCTGGACCGCGGACATCCTTTTCAGCCCAGACGCGCTGGACAAGTCGAAGGTCACCGTCAGCATCGATCTGGCCTCGGCCGCCACGGGCGATGCGCAGCGCGACCAGAGCATGGGCGGGTCCGACTGGTTCGATATCGGCTCCCATCCGAGGGCGACCTTCACGGCGACCCGCTTCGAGAAGACCGGCACGGATCGCTACGTCGCCCACGGGCAGCTCACCCTTCGCGGCGTGAGCAAGCCGCAGCGGCTGCCGTTCACCCTCAAGATCGAAGGCGACAAGGCGCGGGTCAGCGGTGTAACCACCCTCGATCGCACGGCCTTTGGCGTCGGACAGGGCGAGTGGAAGAGCACCGATCAAATCCCGGCCGAGGTGAAGGTCAGCGTGAACCTGACGGCGACGCGGCGGTAGAGGCGGCGGCCGCGACCCTGCGCCGCGGCGAGCTTGTCATCCTACCTACCGAGACGGTCTACGGCCTCGCGGGCGACGCCTCGAACCCCCAGGCGGTCGCCGGGATTTTCGAGGCCAAGGGCCGGCCCAGCTTCAATCCGCTGATCTCGCACGTGGCCGACCTGGCCGCGGCCGAGCAGATCGCGATCTTCGACGAGCGGGCTCGCGCCTTGGCGAACGCCTTCTGGCCCGGCCCCTTGACCCTGGTCCTGCCGATCACGCCAAGCACGCCGGTGAGCGAGCTCGCCCGCGCCGGCCTCGACACCGTGGCGGTCCGTGTGCCGGCCCACCCGATCGCCCGCGCGCTGCTCTCAAGTTTCGGCGGTCCGGTGGTGGCGCCCTCCGCCAATCGATCGGGCCGGCCCAGCCCGACGACCTATGCCGACGCCATGGAAGAGACCGGCGACAAGGTCGGCGCTGCGCTGGACGGCGGCCCCTGCGACGTGGGGCTGGAATCCACGGTCGTCGCCCTGCTGGACACCCCGCGGCTGCTACGCCCGGGCGCGGTCACGCGGGCGGAGCTGGAAGCTGTGATCGGGCCGCTGGCCGAAGCCGAGGTCGACGCCAAGCGCTCGCCGGGGCGCCTTGCTCGGCACTATTCGCCCAAGGCGCCGGTGCGCCTCAACGCGGCGCGTGCGGAACCGGGCGAGGCCTTCCTGGCGTTTGGCCCCGGGCGGCACCGATGGAACCTCAGCCCGACGGGCGACCTGCGCGAGGCCGCCGCTCGGCTCTTCGCCTATCTACGAGAAGCCGACCGGACCGAGCCCACGGCCATCGCCGTGGCCCCCATTCCGTTCGAAGGGCTGGGCGAGGCGATCAACGACCGCCTCAAGCGCGCCGCCGGCTTTGTCGGCTAGCCGCTGAGGTCTAGACTGGCGGCATGACCATCTCCGTGCCTGCCGACGTCATTTCCCGCCTGAAAGCCGTGCTGGGCGAGGGCGGCTGGAGCCAGGACCCCGACCGCTTGGCGCCCAAGCTGGTCGAATGGCGTGACCGCTGGCAAGGAACGACCCCCTTTCTCGCCCTGCCGAAGACCACCGAGGACGTGGCCGCGGTGGTGGGAATCTGCGCCGAGGTCGGCGTTCCCATCGTACCGCAGGGGGGCAATACCGGTCTGGTCGGCGGGCAGATTCCCCTGGGCGAGATCCTGCTGTCGACCGAGCGCCTGCGCACGATCCGCGACATCGACACCTTCGACGACGTGTTGGTGGCCGAGGCCGGCGTGACGCTGGAAGCCGTGCACGAGGCGGCCCTGGCGAACGGCCGGCGCTTCCCGCTGGACCTCGCCTCCCAGGGAACAGCGACGATCGGCGGCGTGGTCTCGACCAATGCCGGCGGGACGGCGGTCCTGCGTTACGGCAACACCCGCGAGCTGGTGCTCGGACTGGAGGCGGTGCTGCCCAACGGCGAGATCTGGAATGGCCTGAAGCGGCTGCGCAAGGACAACACCGGCTATGATCTCAAGCAGCTCCTGATCGGCGCGGAGGGCACGCTGGGCGTCGTCACCGCGGCCAGCCTGAAGCTGTTCCCGGTGCTGGTCTCGCGGGCCACCGCCATCGCCGCGGTGCAGAACCCCGAGGCGGCGATCGAGCTGCTGGTGCGGGCAAAGGACGAGGCCGGCGGGGCGGTCGAGGCCTTCGAACTGATGGGCCGCCGCGGGCTGGAATTCGTGCTCAAGAATATTCCGGGCCAGCGCGATCCGCTAGCGCAGGTCCACCCCTGGTACGTCCTGGTCGAGATCGCGTCGGGAGAACCCGGCGCAGCAGAGGCCGCCATGGAGCGGCTGCTCGCCAAGGCCTCCGACGATGGGCTGGTCGCCGACGCGGCTATCGCCCAGACCACCGCTCAGGCCAAGGCCTTCTGGTCCTTGCGGGAAAACCAGTCGCCGGGGCAGAAGCCGGAGGGGGCGACCTGGAAGCACGACGTCTCAGTACCGGTCAGCCGGGTCGCCGAGTTCCTCAACGCCGCGACCGCACGGATGGAGGCGTTGGTCCCCGGCGCGCGGGTGACGGCCTTCGGGCACGTCGGCGACGGCAACATCCACTACGACGTGATCCGGCCCGACGGCGGGGACGACGCCAGGCATTCGGCGATGCGCTCGGAGGGCTCGCGGATCGTCCACGACATCGTCGCCTCCATGGGGGGCTCGATCTCGGCCGAGCACGGGCTGGGTGCGATGAAGACCGAGGAGGCGCGGCGCTACAAGTCGCCGGTCGAGGTTGCGGCCCTCTCGGCGATCCGGCAAAGCCTGGACCCCAAGCGGATCATGAATCCGCGAGTCCATTTCTGAGCAGGCAATGCTGATCGTCATCTCTCCGGCCAAGGCGCTGGACTTCACGCGCCCAGAAGGCGCCGCGCCCATGACCACACCGGAAATGGCTGGCGACATCGCCGAACTCGCGGTGACCGCCAAGAAGCTCAGGGTCAGCGATCTCAAGAAGATGATGGATCTCTCGGACAAGCTGGCCGAGTTGAACCGCGAACGCTTCCAGGCCTTCGATCCGGCCATGGAGGACGGCCTGCAGGCCGCCTTCGCCTTCAACGGCGATGTCTATTCGGGCTTGAAGGCGCGGGAACTCGACAGGAAGGGCCTGGCCCACGCGCAGAAGCACGTGCGGATTCTCTCCGGCCTCTATGGCCTGCTGCGCCCGCTCGACGCCATCCAGCCCTACCGCCTGGAGATGGGCGTCCGCATCAAGACCAAGCGGGGCGGCAGCCTCTACGATTTCTGGGGAGACCGCCTGGCCAAGGGGCTGAACGAGGCGGCCCGCGGCCACAAGGACCCGACGCTGGTGAACTGCGCCAGCCAGGAATATTTCGGCGCCGTGGATCGCGGCGCGCTGACCATTCCGGTGGTCACCGCCAAGTTCCTTGAAGAGAAGGATGGATCGGCCAAGATCATTTCCTTCTACGCCAAGAAGGCGCGGGGGCTGATGGCCCGCTACGCCATCGACAATGGTATCGACAAGGCCGACGACCTTCGGGCTTTCGACTACGAGGGCTATCGGTTCCAGAAAGACGCCTCGACCGACGCCGAGTGGGTGTTCTCGCGGCCACAGCCACCGCCGCCGTCGGCGGCTCGAAAGAAGGACTGACCGCATGGCCGTCGACTATGGGCTGCAGGGACAGGTCGCCGTCATCACGGGATCGACGAGCGGGATCGGGCAGGCCCTGGCGACGGCGCTGGCGGAGCAGGGCGTCAATGTCGTGCTCAACGGCTTTGGCGATCCGGCCAAGATCGAGGCCGACCGCAAGGCCTTGCAGGAGCGGACCAACGCGTCGATCCGCTACCACGGCGCGGACATGACCAAGCCCGACGAGATCAAGGATCTCATCGACTATGCGGTGAACGAGTTCGGGCGCCTGGACATCCTGGTCAACAACGCCGGCATCCAGCACGTCGCCCCGGTGGACGAGTTCCCGCCGGAGAAGTGGGACGCGCTGATCGCGATCATCCTTTCCTCGACCTTCCATGCCAGTCGGGCGGCGATCCCGATCATGAAGGCGCAGGGACGTGGGCGGATCGTGAACATCGCCTCTGCGCACGGCCTCGTGGCCTCGGCGTTCAAGGCGCCCTACGTCGCGGCCAAGCATGGCGTGGTCGGCTTCACCAAGGCGCTCGGCGTGGAGCTCGCCCGCACCGGGATCACCGCCAACGCCATCTGCCCCGGCTATGTGAAGACCCCGCTGGTCGAGGCGCAGATCGTCGATCAGGCCAAGGCGCGCGGCATCCCCGAAGACCGGGTGATGGAAGACGTCATCCTCGCCGCGCAGCCGAACAAGAAGTTCGTCGAGTACGAGCACCTTGCCGGCATGCTGCTCTACCTGGTCTCCGACCTCGGCGCTTCGGCGACCGGCGCGGCGATGGTGGTCGACGGGGGCTGGACCGCGACCTAGGGCTTCAGGCGCCCGGCGGCCCGAAGTCGGGGCTGAAGCGGATATTGTCCCTCGCCAGGCCGTCGACGACGACCTGAACGCCGCCGCTCTTGATCATCCATTCCAGGCGGTGGTCCCGATATTCCCGCTTGAAGAGGCCTTGTCTGACCATCTCGGCGACGTTCGGCATGGTCGCCGCGCGCGCCGATTCCGCTGCCTCGGCCGCGGTCGCAGAGACCGAAGGGCGCTCGTTGGCGCGCGCCAGCCAGTCGGCCAGCCGGCTCGACTTGTCCGGCGGGAAGCCGTGCCCGACGGATCCGTTCACATAGGGCGCGACCGCCAGGTCGCCCCAGCCGAAAGCCTCTCCGTTGAACCAGACCCGGTCGGCCAGTTGACCTTCCAGCCAGCCGAACCAGCGGCGCGTCTGGCTGGCGGCGCGCGCCAACAAGGTCCGCTCCAGCTCGCCTTCGGCGCGCCGGAACCAGCGGATTTCTGACAGGCCCCAGTTGATCGCCTCGAAGTGGGTGTCCATCGCCTCTTCGAGCATCCGCACCCGCGCGCGCTCGGCCGGCGCTCTGGGCAGCAGCGGCGGGGTCGGCCACCGGTCCTCGACATACTCGAGGATGATCGTCGAATCGAAGATCCGCACCTCCCCGTCGATCAGGGCCGGGACTTCGGCGCGCGGGTTCGCCTCGATGAATTCCCCGGCCGCGCCGCCGGCCCCCAGGCCGCCGGGAGTGAGGGTCTCAAACGCCTGGCCCTTCTCGCGCAAGGCGATCTTGACCTTCTGGGCGTAGGGCGAAAGCGGGTGATCGTAGAGCTTCAGCATCGGAAGCCTCCTTCGAGACGTCTCAAAAGCGAGCGCCCCGGCCCTAACGGAAGTCAACCACGCCTTGACGACCGCGGCGTCAGCACGCTCCCTTGAGCCCAACATCTGTTTGAAAAAGAGGGAGGCGTCCGTTGGCCTACAAACCATTCGATCTGACCGGCAAGGTGGCCCTGGTCACCGGCGGCAATGGCGGCATCGGCCTGGGCATGGCCGAGGCGCTGGCCCAGGCCGGCGCGGACGTCGTGATCTGGGGCTCCAATCCCAAGAAGAACGCCGACGCCGAGGCCAAGCTGAAGGCCACCGGGGTGCGGGTTCTAAGCCAGGTCGTGAACGTGGCCGACGAACAGGCCGTCGTGGCCGGCATGGCCGAGGCGGTCGCCAAGATGGGGCGTGTCGACACCGTGATCGCCAACGCCGGAATCGGCGGCGGCGCCAAGTCGTTCGCCGAGTTCGACACCGAGACCTATCGCAAGGTCCTCTCGGTCAATCTCGACGGTGTCTTCTTCACCTTCCGCGAGGCCTGCAAACACATGGTCGAGCGGGCGGGGCAGGGCGACACTGGCGGTTCGCTGGTCGCCATCTCCTCGCTGTCGGCCCTCGACGGTGCGCCCCGGAACGAGGCCTACGCCGCCACCAAGGGCGCCCTCATCCCCATGGTCCGTGCGATTGCGGTGGAGCACGCCCGCTACGGCGTCCGCGCCAACGCCATCCTTCCGGGCTGGATCGCCACCGACATGACCGCCGGCGCCCAGGGCAACGACAAGTTCAACGACAACGTCATCAAGCGCGTGCCCATGCGCCGCTGGGGGCGGCCGGAGGACTTCGGCGGCATGGCCGTCTATTTCGCGTCCGACGCCTCGGCCTTCCACACCGGGGACCAGGTGCTGATCGACGGCGGCTACGGCGTCTTCTGATCCTCGCTAACGTCGGGTCATGGTTCCCATGGCCCGACGCCGGCGCCATCTTCCTGTGCAAACGAAAGTACGGGAGGAAACCATGACCCTGCACACGCCGCTCTGCGATCTGTTGGGCGTAAAGCATCCGATCATGCTGGCCGGCATGGGCGGGGTGTCCTACGCCGATCTCGTCGCCGCCGTGTCGAATGCTGGCGGCTATGGCGTGCTCGGCATGGCTGGCCGCACGCCCGACTTCATCCGTGAGGAGATGCGCAAGGTCCGCAGCCTCACCGACAAGCCCTTCGGCGTCGACCTGCTCGCCGCATCTCCCGAAAGCCTCACCGCCTCGGTGGAGATCATCATCGAGGAAGGCGCCTCCAGCTTCGTCGCGGGCCTTGGCGTGCCTATGCCGATCATGGAACGGCTGAAGAAGGCCGGGCTGAAGGTCATGGTCGTCTGCGGCGCGGTGAAACACGCGGTGAAGGCCGAGCAGGCCGGCTGCGATGCGGTGATCTGTCAGGGCGGCGAGGGCGGCGGTCACACCGGCCTCGTCGGCACTATGCCGCTGGTGGCCCAGGCGGTCGAGGCCGTGAAGATCCCGGTGGTGGCGGCTGGCGGCCTCTATGACGGCCGCGGGCTCGCTGCGGCCCTGACCCTCGGCGCGACCGGCGTCTGGATGGGCACGCGCTTCATTGCCTCCAAGGAGGCCCACGCCGGCCAGATGTACCGCGACGCGGTGGTGGAAGCCGCCGACGAGGACACCGTCCGGACCCGCTCCTACTCAGGCAAGCCGATGCGGGTGAAGAAGAACCCCTATGTCGAGGACTGGGAAAAGCGTCCGCAGGACATCCAGCCCTTCCCGATGCAGGCCATGGTCTCGACACAGGCCGGCGTCATGGGCGGCATTGGCGGCCAGCTCGAGGGCCTGGATCCCGACCGCTCCTGCTTCGCCATGGGCCAATCGGCCGGGGGCATTCACGAGGTGCTGCCCGCCGCCGAGATCGTCGCTCGCCTGATGAAGGAAGCCGAGGCGGCGATCGACCGCACGGCCAAGCTGCGGGCCATGGCTGACGCCTGAACGGGCGCCGGCTGAACGCGAGGTAGGCGACGCCTTCGGGCGCCCCTTGGCGGGAAGGACCGCCACAGGTCAGGGGCGCCCATTCGCCAAGCGATCCACCGAAGCTTGGCTTCAAACCTGGTCGGGAGAGGCCCGGCGCTTTTCGGATCGCCGAAGGGCCTCCTAAAGTGGTGCGGCGGCGTCAGGGCGAGCTCTGGCCGCCTGGGGCCATCTTCAAGGGGACTGGAATGAGAGTGAGTGGGTTTTCGGCGGGCGCCTGCGCGGCCGTCGCGATTTTGGCCGCCTTCAGCGCCACGGGCGCAGCGGCCGCGACCAGCCAAGCCAAGCTGAACGCCCTCAAGGCCGAGGCGGTCAAGGGTGTCGACAGCCGGGCCAAGCTCGCCCAGGAGATCGTCGATTCCGTCTTCAGCTTCGGCGAACTGGCGATGCAGGAGGTCGAGACCTCCAAGTACCTCACCGAGATCCTCGAAAAGAACGGCTTCACCGTCACCCGCGGCGTCGCCGGCATGCCCACCGCGTGGACGGCCGTGTGGAAGAACGGCCAGGGCGGCCCGACCATCGCGGTCGGCTCCGACATCGACGGTATTCCGAAGGCCAATCAGAAGCCGGGCGTGGCCTGGCGCGAGCCCATGGTCGTCGGCGCGCCTGGCCATGGCGAGGGCCACAACTCCGGCCAGGCGGTGAACATCGTCGCCGCCCTGGCGGTCAAGGACCTCATGACGCGAGAGAATATCCCCGGCACGCTGATGCTGTGGCCGGGCGTCGCCGAGGAGCCGGTGGCCGCCAAGGCGTTCTTCGTGCGCGACGGCATGTTCAAGGACGCCGACGTCGTGCTCTTCACCCACGTCGGCTCGAACCTCGGCGTCTCCTGGGGCCAGGCCAGCGGCACCGGCGGCGTCAGCGTGCTCTACACCTTCAATGGCGAGTCCGCGCACTCGGCCGGCGCGCCCTGGCGCGGCCGCAGCGCCCTGGACGCTGTGGAGATCATGGACGTCGCCTGGAACTTCCGCCGTGAGCACCTGCGCCCCGAGCAACGCTCGCACTACGTGATCACGGACGGCGGCGACTTCCCGAACGTCGTCCCCTCGACTGCGACGGTCTGGTACTACTTCCGCGAACAGACCTTCGACGCGATCAAGAAGAACTACGACATCGGGACCAAGATCTCGGAGGCGGCCGCCATGGCGACCGACACGACGGTCTCCCAGCGCATCATCGGGACGGCGGCGCCGCGACACTTCAACAAGCCGATGGCCGAAGCCACCTACGCCAACATCCAGAAGGTCGGCCTGCCGGCCTGGACCGCCGACGAACAGCAGTTCGCCCGCGCGGTCCAGAAGCTGGTCGGTGGTCAGGAGAAGGGGCTCGACACCAAGCTCGCCGCCCTGCAGGCGCCGGTCCCCGAGCCTAAGAGCGGCGGCTCGGACGACATCGGCGACGTCTCGTGGGTGCGTCCGACCATCACCCTGAGCTATCCGGCCAACATCCCGGAACTGCCGGGCCACAACTGGTCCAACGCCATCGCCATGGCCACGCCGATCGCCCACAAGGGCGTGGTGGCCGGCTCGAAGGTGATGGCCATGACCATGCTCGACCTGCTGACCCAGCCTCAACTGGTGGCCAGCGCCAAGGCCTACTTCACCGACGTCCAGACCAAGGACGAGAAGTACAAGCCCGTCCTGACCAACGAGAAGCCCTACATCGAGATGAATACGGAGATCATGGCCCAGTACCGGGAGCAGATGCGTCCCTACTACTATGACCCCTCGAAGCACTCGACCTATCTCGAGCAGATCGGGGTGAAGTGGCCGGCGATCACCAAGCCGGCGACCGAGTAGCCGAAAAGCGACGCCCGCCTCCGGGGCTGGCCGGAGGCGGGCGTTTGATCAGGCTGCGACCTTGGCCGCGACCTGAGCGATATGGCGGCCCTGGTAGCGGGCGCCCTCCAGTTCGTTGGCGCTCGGCTGGCGCGATCCGTCGCCGCCGGTGATGGTGGAGGCGCCATAGGGGCTGCCGCCGGTGATTTCGTCCAGCCGCATCTGGCCGGCCCAGGCATAGGGCAAGCCGACAATCACCATGCCGTGGTGCAGGAGCTGGGTGATGGTGGAGATGATCGTGGTCTCCTGGCCGCCGTGCTGAGTTGCGGTCGAGGTGAACACCCCGCCGACCTTCCCGACCAGAGCGCCCTTGGCCCACAGGCCGCCGGTCTGATCCCAGAAGGCCGCCATCTGCCCGGCCATCCGGCCATAGCGCGTGCCGACCCCGAGGATGATGGCGTCGTATTGGGTCAGGTCGTCCACCGTTGCGACGGGCGCTTCCTGGTCGAGCTTGTAGCCCGACGACCTAGCCAGGTCCTCCGGCACGGTTTCGGGTACGCGCTTGACGTCGACGGTGGCGCCGGCTTCCCGCGCGCCCTCGGCCACGGCCTTGGCCATGGTCTCAAGGTGGCCGTAGGTCGAGTGATAGAGGACGAGAACCTTGGTCATCTGACTTTCCTGCTCGCTGAAAGGGCGGCCCGGACCTGAATGGCCCGGGCCTCGTTGGTTAGGCGGCGTCCACGAGGACGAGTTCAGCATCCTCGATGGCCGTGACACGAATGGTGTCGACGTCGCGGATGGCCAGGCCGTCACGGGCCTTGGCCGTCACGCCGTTGACCTCGATTTGGCCGGTGGCCGGCACCAGATAGGCGTAGCGCCCCGCGCCGAGCTGGTACTCGGTGGTCTCACCCGCCTTCAGCGTCGCGCCGGAGACGCGGCCGTCCGCCCGGATCGGCAGGGCGTCTTCGTCGCCCTCGATGCCGCTGGCCAGGGTGACGAACTTCCCGGCGCGGTCGCCCTTGGGGAAGGGCTTGGCGCCCCAGGAGGGCTCGCCGCCGGCCTTGGTCGGCAGGATCCAGATCTGGAACAGCGTCGTCGGCTCGCCTTCGACGTTGTACTCCGCGTGGCGGATGCCCGATCCGGCGCTCATCACCTGCACGTCGCCCGCCTCGGTCCGCCCTTGGTTGCCTAGGCTGTCCTGATGCGTGATGGCGCCGGTGCGGACATAGGTGATGATCTCCATGTTCGCGTGCGGGTGAGGCGGAAAGCCGGAGTTCGGCGCGATCACGTCGTCGTTCCAGACGCGCAGCGCGCCCCAGTTCGTCCGCTTGGGATCATGATAGTCCGCGAACGAGAAGTGGTGCTTGGCGTCGAGCCAGCCGTGGTTGGCGCCGCCGAGGGTTTCGAAAGGACGATGGTCGATCATCGGTAGGTCTCCCTTTGGCGATCCATCTTGCGACCGCCGTTCGAGAAAAAGGTAGCGATCCTCAGGGATTTAGAAATAGAAACGATCGAAACAAACCGTTTCCAAAAACGTCATGCCGAAACTTCCCGACTTCGAAGCCTGGGCGATCTTCGCCCGCGTCGCCGAGACAGGCTCGTTCGCCGCCGCGGCTGAAGACTTGGAGCTCTCTAAGGCCACCGTGTCGAAAGCCGTCAGCCGCCTTGAAGCGCGGCTGGGGGCCAGCCTGTTCCATCGCACCTCGCGGCGCCTTTCCCTGACCGAGAGCGGTCGGGCGGCGCTGGAGCGGGCCAATCGGATCCTGGCGGAAGGCGAGGCGGTCGAGGCCGAGACCGCGGCTCAGTCCGCCATGCCCCGCGGGCTCGTCCGGCTGGCCGCGCCGATGTCCTTCGGCCTCCTGCATCTGGGGCCGATCCTGCCGGACTTCCTGGCGCGCTACCCGGAGGTTTCGGTCGACCTGCACCTGGCCGACGAGAAGATCGACCTGGTCGCTGAGGGCTACGATCTCGCCATCCGCATCGCGCGCCTGGCCGACTCCTCGCTGCTGGCGCGCAAGCTCTGCGACATGCGGGTGCTGCTGGTCGGCGCGCCGCGCTATTTCGAGGCCTTCGGCGAGCCGCAACATCCGCGCGATCTCGGCCGCCATCGCTGCTTCACCTATTCCAACGTCGACAGCCCCGACACCTGGCGCTTCACCCATGGCGCCGAGGGGGAGGTCGCGGTGAACGTGGCCGGGCCGATGAGGGTGAACAACGCCGAGGCGCTGACCGCCTCGCTGCAGGCGGGGCTCGGAATCGCCCTGCAGCCGGAATTCATCTGCTGGCGTGAACTCCAGGCCGGGACCTTGCGCGCGGCCATGTGCGACTGGACCCCGCCACAGCCCGCGCTGCACGTGGTCAGCCCGCCGGGGCGCCTGCGGCCGGCCCGGGTGAAGGTGCTGTCGGAGTTCCTGGCCGAGCGTCTGGCGGCGACGCCCTGGGCGACCGCGGCCTAGTTGCTGTTCAGGAAGCTCTGGGGATCGCGGTTGAAGCGACCGAAGATCGCAAGGCAGCTTTGCCAGACGCCCAGGTGCTGCTTGAGGTCCGCCTGCGAGAGGCGCGGCGTCAGCAGCAGCCCGTACATGACGCTCGAACGGCCGTCCTCGGTCAGGTAGCCGCGGCAGGCGACCTGGCTCCGATTGAAGGTGTTGATCTGGGCCAGGGTGGGCCCGCGGTTCTGGAAGGCCGTCGAAAACGCCGCCATGTCGCAGGACTTGCCGTTGTCGTCGCAGCCCACGAACTGGACGCCGAACTTGCCGGCCGGCGTCTCGACGTTCAGCACCACCACGCCGCCGGCGCCCTGGATGCGCTGCGCCTTGGCGTCATTGCTCGCCAGCACCGCCATGAGCCCGGCCGGGTCGGCCGGATCGAACTGGGCCGGCTTGGCGGGCGCGGCCGCGAGAGCGGCCGACGCGATGAAGGAAAGAACGGCGGCGGCGATCACCAAACGCATGCTGCGGGTCCCCAAACTAGCCGTGCGATCGCTAGCGCCTGGCCGTGGCGGGTGACAACCCCGCCGGCGAGGATTTAAGTGCGGCCATGCGCCCGGCCACAGTCCTTATCGCCTTCGCCCTGGCGGCGACGCCTGCGCTCGCCCAGGAGCGTTCGCCTGAAATGCGCGGCGCCCTGACCAGCCTTACGCGGGTGCTGGGCGAAGCGCACGCCCTCCGACAGCTCTGTGATGGGCGGGAAGATCAGTACTGGCGCTCTCGGATGAACCGCCTGATGGACACCGAGCAGCCTGACCCGGCTCTGGAGGCCCAGCTCAAGGACGGCTTCAACGCGGGCTTCGCCGAGGCCAAGCGCCTCTATCCGGCCTGCGGCGACAGCTCGCGCCAGGCCTTGGCGCTCGCCGCGGTCCGCGGCCGCGAGCTTTCCGGAAAGCTGGCCCACGCCAAATATCGCGTGAACGTCCTGCCGCCGCCGGTGGTCGAAGAGGAGAGTGTGGCGACCGATCCTTCGCCGCGCTAGGGGCGTTTTTCGCCGAAGTGGACGCCGGGTTCGGCGAAGAAGATGCTCTAATTCCAAAATTCTCGAGCGGCGCGGATGCAATTGCAACCGATGCTGCTTTAGGGTGACCCGTGTTCTCGGGGAGGTTGTCATGGAATTGGCTACGGCTGTCGTTCTTCTGATCCTGGCGCTGGTGATCCTGTTCGCCGCGATCAAGATCGTTCCACAGGGCCGCGAATTCACCGTCGAGCGGTTCGGCCGCTACACGCGCACGCTCAAGCCCGGCATCAGCTTTCTGACGCCCTTCGTCGAGGGCGTCGGGCGCAAGGTGAACATGATGGAGCAGGTGCTCGACGTGCCGCGCCAGGAGGTGATCACCAAGGACAACGCCGTCGTCCAGGTGGACGGCATCGTCTTCATCCAGGTGATGGACGCCGCTGCTGCCGCATATCGGGTCGACAATCTCAACTACGCCATCTCCCAGCTCGCCATGACCAACCTGCGGACGGTGGTGGGCTCGATGGAGATGGACGAGGTCCTTTCCCAGCGCGACCAGATCAACAGCCGCCTGCTCCACGTGATCGACGCCGCCACCAGTCCTTGGGGCGTGAAGGTGGCGCGGATCGAGATCAAGGACCTGCAGCCGCCGCCGGACATCACCTCGGCCATGGCCCGCCAAATGAAGGCCGAACGTGAGCGACGTGCGGTCATCACCGAGGCCGACGGCGAGAAGGCCGCCGCCATCGCCCGGGCGGAAGGGGCCAAGCAAGCTGCGATCCTCGAGGCTGAAGGCCGCCGCGAGGCGGCTTATCGCGACGCCGAGGCCCGCGAACGAGAGGCGGAGGCCGAGGCCAAGGCGACCGCCATGGTCTCCGAAGCCATCGCGCGCGGCGACGTCAACGCCATCAACTACTTCGTCGCCCAGAAATACGTCGAGGCCTTCGCCAAGCTGGCTGAAAGCCCCCAGCAGAAGACGGTGATCGTTCCCTCCGAAATGTCCGCCTTGGTCGGCTCGCTGGCCGGCGTCGGCGAGCTCGTGAAGACCGTCCGCGAAGATGCGCCGCGGCCCCCGCCGCGCACCGGCCGCGGCTCGGCCGTGCCGCCTACGGGAGCCTAGGATGCCGACCGCGCTCATCGACTTCTACGCCGCTCACGGCTTCTGGCTCTGGGTCGCCATCGCCGCGGCGGTCCTGGCGGTTGAGATCGCGTTCGGCTCGGGCTGGCTGCTGTGGCCGGCCGCCAGCGCGGCGGTGATCGCCTTCGTCAGCCTCTTCACTCATAACGCGGCGCTGGAGATCGGCCTCTTCGCCGTGCTCACCATCGCGACCACCCTGGCCGCGCGACGGTTCTGGCCGCGCAACCGGCAGGCCGCGTCCGACATCAACGACAACGTCGCCCGGCTGGTCGGACATCAGGGCCGGGTGACGGCCGCCTTTGTCCACGGTGCTGGCCGGGTGCTGGTCGACGGCAAGGAATGGGCGGCGGAGTCGATCGATGGCTCGGCCTTGGAACTGGAAGCGATTGTGGACGTGGTCGGCCTGAGCGGCGGCTCGCGCCTGCAGGTTCGCGCCCAGACCTAAGGGCCGTCAGCTTCGCTTGAATTCCTGCATGCCGAGGCGTGCGAGTTCGTCGGCGCGCTCGTTGTGCTCGTGGCCCGCATGGCCCTTCACCCATTTCCAGGCGACGTCGTGCTTCGAGCGCGCGGTGTCCAACCGCCGCCAGAGGTCGTCGTTCTTCACGGGCTTCTTGTCGGCGGTTTTCCAGCCACGGGCCTTCCAGCCGTGGATCCACTCCGAAATGCCCTTCATGACGTACTGGCTGTCGGTGTGGACCTCGACCTTGCAAGGGCGCTTGAGGGTCTCCAGCGCCTGGATCGCGGCCATCAGCTCCATGCGGTTGTTGGTCGTCGCCGCCTCGCCGCCGTGGATTTCCTTGACGTGTTCGCCCGACATCAGGATCGCGCCCCAACCGCCGGGGCCGGGATTACCTGAACACGCGCCGTCGCTGTAGATCACGACCTGCGGCGTCACGAGGCCTCGCCCAGCAGGACGAGGTCCGGAGCCGAGCGATGCACCGCCAGCTTGCGTTCGTATTCCAGCGGATCTTTCGGCCGCACCAGCGCGCCGGCCGGCGTCGCGCCCCAGTCGTGCAGGCGGGTGAGGAAGAAGCGCATGGCCGCCCCGTGGGCCAGTACGGGCAAGGCGCTGCGCTCTGCCGGGCTCAGCGGCCGATAGGCTTCGTAGCCGGACAGCATGGCCCGCGCGCTGGTGATGTTGAAGCTGCCGTCCGCCTCGAAGCACCAGGCGTTCAAGGCGACCGCGATGTCGTAGGCCAGCGCGTCGTTGCAGGCGAAATAGAAGTCGATGGTCCCGGCGAAGGCGCCGTCGGGATTGAAGAAGACGTTGTCCGGGAAGTAGTCCGCATGGATCACGCCGCTGGGCAGATCCTGGGGCCAGGCCGCCGCCAGTCGCTCCAGGTCG
>JAEXKM010000412.1 GCA_023445705.1 Pseudomonadota bacterium | reverse complement strand
GCCTTGACCACCTCACGCGGGTGCACGGTGATACTGTTAATGGTGCCTTGAAACAGTATCTCGTAAGCCAGCAGTTGATGCTGGTTATCAAGAAATATCACGATAAAGACTTCACGCTCAAGCGTGGCAAACTGCAGACGCAGCCAGTCACGTACTGACTGGCTGGACGTGAATGGCGTACCGGGTTCACGTAATTGATTTTCCAGCAGAGTGATAGCCTCCCGGATAATCTGCTGTGCGGATGCCGGTAGTGCGGTGGCAAACAAGGGCAGCTGTTGTTTCATAGTGGCTGGTCTCAGTCGATGATGTGCATGATGGTATTGCATTCAGGATGCGCCAGCGCATAATCCCGCAACCGGTAATAGTGCTCCGTCATGGTGTCGCATTCCGTGCGACAGGCATGATGGCTGTACGCGATGAGGCAGACTGCCAGCCCGGCAGCCTTTGCACTCATTTCGGCACCGTTGCCGTTCATGGCGTTAAACAATCTCCACTTTTCATCATTGTCGGCACCGGCTACGGGCGCCATAAACGCACCGCCATTGCTTAACGTATAAAACTGCCAGATGTCTCCACTGTAATCCTCACAGACGCGGTCCATCCAGGCGAAGACTGTGGGCTCCAGGATTATCCACTGCGGTATGCTGCCAAAGTGCTGTGGCCAGAAGTCGACACGCTGTTCATCGGGCACCGGTGTGCACACGATTCCATCTGCATCTTGTGATGATGTGAGAGATTTCGTGACCGTACCGGTGAGATTAAGAGCATTGTTCATGTGATTTCCTTTGGTATTGAGAGGGATTGTTGAAGCGAAGTGATGGACAGGCCTGGAAATAGCCATCTTCATCACTGCGAGAGGGCCAGTGAATTTCGGGAGAGCTTAAGCCGTACAGGCTGAGTTCCCGGGGCGGTAAAGATGGTGCGAACACCAGGCGCACAGGTCGTTGTCTGAGACGATGCGACAACAGGCCTGGCGGGGCAGGGGATGTGCATGTGTTGATACCTGAATCATACCCCGGGAATACGCGACATTATTTCAGGTTTTCCAGCAGGCTTTCTGCCATCACCCACAGGGCCCGGTTGAGCTTTACGTCACTGTCGATACCGTTAACCCCGCGGGTGCGCGCCCGTTTCCCGTTTGCGGTTCTGCCCGGCAGGCCGCCTTTCATCAGGTTCTCCTGAATGCGCTGGCAGGTTGTCCACAGGTCGTTACTCTCATCCTGCCAGCGGCGCGGAGAGAGGATTTGAGCCGCTGTTACCGGCTGGTGCTCTTCACCAAAGCGATACGTCAGCGCGGCTCTGGCAAACGCCTGCTGTGCGGGAGGGGGCAGAAGCAGCGACTCCATGGTGTCCCGCTTTTCCTCCACCCGGTCAAATATCTCCAGCACCTCATAAGCCCCTTCAATAACTTTCTCCACCACATTGCCCTTGTGCGGCACGCGTACCTCACCAAAGGTTTCGCCGCAGACCAGACCGTTCTGGCAGACAAAGCGAAACAGGCCCGGCAGCATCTGGTATGAGCTGGAGCCGTCATGACTGTTGAGGAGAATGATTTCCGGAACCTGTTTGCCGGTAATCTGGCCTTCACGCCGCGGGCGCAGCATGTGCTTCGTATGTTCACGCTTGTCAGGGTTCCGCACGCGGGTCTGGCAGGCAAAGAACGGCTGAAATCCTTCGCGCTGCAGGTTATCGAGGAGAGTGATTGTGGGAATACATGTATACCTGTCGCTGCGTGAAGCATGCTTTTCCTCACTGAAAACGCTGGGTACATAATGCGCCAGTTCATCACGGGTTAACGGTCGGTCACGACGGACAAGGTTGACTGCGCCAAAACGGCTGGCTAAACGCATGGATATCTCCTTTCTGAGAAACAAAAGAAAACGCCCCGCTCGGATGAGCAGGGCGTCGGAGGGTTGTGGTAATGATGTTGTGGCAGTTATCAGGGCAGGTTTGTCTGTTCTGTCCGGGCCGGAGCGGGGGCGTTCGATGTTGCGGAAGTACCATGAATAATCATGTGTTTCGCCAGTGCCTGGTGCATGTCATTGATGCAATATATGATGTAGAAGACATTAAACAGCACGGTATAAAAGGCGTTCATCTTTAGGTCGAAGCGAAACGTGTTCAGCGCATAGTGACGTAGCGCCGTTCTGGCTTTAAAGGCCCAGACCACATACATGATGCCACTGGCCACTGAGAGTAGTCCGCTAAGCGCAAGCAGTATATCACCGGTTGAGTCATAGCCGTAGGGGTCAGGAGCTGCCATTGCACCCAGCTGGCGGCTGAGCCCGAAACAGACGGTCAACCAAATAATAAACATCTTGCCGTAAAGCGGGTAACCCGTGGTATCGCTAATGATATCTTGCTTTTTGTAGAGCCAGAGCATGGGCCAGACTCCACAGGTGGCCATGCTGAGCAGGATCAAATGCAGCGTACGGGTATTGAGCCGCTGGCTGAGGGTATTGATGTCGACCATGGGATAATTTCCTTATCAGGTAATGAATTCAAATATTAAGTGCAAAAGAAGTGGTTGCCCTTACTGCCAGTTAAAGGTATAGGGACCCTTGCTCGTTTGAACCGTCAGTTCCAGTGGACGGCAACGGGTGAAGTTACTGTTACTCGGTGTGGTGAAAGAAAACGTTTGCCCGTAGCCCAGACGTTTGTTCATATTCTTACCCCGGCCAGCGATGGAAATCAGACAGTTGCCTCGGTTGAGCGTGAGCGACTGAATGGTGATGTCGTTTTCCAGGCTGGTCAGAGTGAGTTGCCAGACGGGAAGATTCGGATTATTAATCAGATACGTTCCCTGTGAATTTACGGACAGAGGCGCAGTGTCAGCCTGGGCTGAGGTGCTGATGATGATCAGCGTGGCGGTCAGTACATGTTTAAACATGATGGTCTTTCCTTTCTGAAGGATATATAAATTTTTTGCGATTCTTATATGGACATGGGGACGTGTAACGCATTACATCAGTTGTTTGCCAACCGTCATCAGACCGGCCAGCCAGCCGATACACTGAGGGCCTACAAGCCAGAACAAACGGGCCTTCAGCAGGCCTCCCATTCCACCGGTGGTATAGACGCTGTCCGGCATCAGCCACAGGCGCAGGAACGCGCCGACTGTCATACCGGCTCCGGGGCCGAGCGTCATCCAGAACAGATACCCCATCCCCTGTCCGAAACTGCGAATTTCGCCCGTGTTCCCGAATACGTTAAACAGGAGAACCACAAGCGCGATGGCGAAGGCAATCGCGAAATATTTAAGAACAATCGTCATTCTGGTCAGTCCTTATTTCTGCACTGCAAAGCAGCTCTTTGCATGTTGTTCATAAAACGTGGCGGCACATAGCCATACTGCTGGTTTATTTTCTCCAGTTCCCCGTGGGTATATATCGTCTTAAGCGTATCCCAAATACAGTTGCAGACCGCGGTGGTTCCCCCACTGGACTTGCAGCCCCGGATAAACTCGCTTTCGTTCTTGTCACCACAACCGCTGACGGCCAGAGCTGACAGAAGAGTGAAGAACACTAATACGCCCCGGGGAGCCGTCGTCATTTTTAATTGCCTGTTAATCATTCTGTAAATATCCATATGTTTAGACATCTTTGCTCAGAGGCTGTCTGATTGCGCTACACCTTCCTGTGCAAGGGCATGGCTGATGTTGTTCACCACCGTATCCGGGTCGAGCCGGATTTCTGCCAGATGCTTACCCGCATCGGGTGTTCCCTGATAAACGTCTAGGGACGCGAAAGGTTTACCTTCATCGTTTGTCCCGGCAGATACCAGGTATGAGATATCACCGTTACGGACAGTAAATTCCTGCAGGCTGATAACCTGATTGCTCTGGTATGCATACGTGGTGGCGGTGGTCGGTACGGTAATGTTCATTTCCTTAGGTTCTGTGCCGATCCTGCCGAATGAATACGATACCGACGGAGTGATGATGCAAATCTCGACCTCTTTTTTGTGGTTAGGGGTCTGCGCATAGAAGACTGGCTTGCCGCAGCGCTGGTGATGCGCCTGTATAAGAGCTTCGGGCGTCGCGGCATTTACGGCCGACATCAATGAGAGCATTATTCCTGCGCTTAACAGAAGAGGTGTACTGTGTTTCATGTTTTGACTCCTTTTGGTTTGGTCTGAGTCTCGGGAGAAGGTTCTCCGAAGGTATGAATAACGTTGCTGATAAAGTGAAAATGCGGGAGCGCATTGATGAAGTCCTCCATGACGATAAGCGCGTTAGTCT
>JAEXKM010000328.1 GCA_023445705.1 Pseudomonadota bacterium | reverse complement strand
CCTGCGAGATGTCGCCCGCGCGCACCCCGGCCGCGATCGATACGATCACGGCGTCGGGCGCGAGATGTGGCGCGACCTCGGCGGCGGCCTCGCGCCACATCTGCGGCTTCACCGCCAGCAGCACGGTCCGGGCCCGGCTCAACTCACCATCGGCCGGGTTCACCACCGCCCCGGCGGCCTTGGCGGCCTCCAGGGTCGGATTGGCGTAGGGTTCGCGGATGATCAGGTCGCTCGCCTGGAAGGCGCCGGCCGCGCGCCAGCCCTCGATCAGCGCGCCGCCCATGCGGCCGGCGCCCAACATCAGGATTGGCGTCATCGGTCGTCCCTCAGAGCGCGTCAGGCTTCGCCGACGGTCTCGAACATGCAGGCGGTGACCGCGTCGGAAGCCGACTTGGCGCCGCGCACGAGGAAGTCGAACGCCGGATAGTACCGGTCGGCCGCCTCCATCGCCACGTCGATCATCGCCGCCGCCTGGGCAAGGCTCGGCCGCTCGCCGGTCATCAGGGCCATGGCGTGGCGGAACACGATCTCACCGTCGTCCCACACCTCGAAGTGGCCCAGCCAGGCGCGCTGGTTGAGGGTGGCGATCAGCTCGAACGCCGCCGCGCGCTGCTCCGCCGCGACCTGCAGGTCGATGGAGAGGCAGAGCTGCAGGCAGTCGGCTTCCGGGCGCCAGGCGAACCACAGTTCGTAGTCCTTCCAGTCGCCGGTGAGCGAAAAGGCGAGGTCACCGTCCTCGGTGCGATCGAACTCGAGATTTTCGGCCGTCAACACGTGCTCGACAACGTCGAGCGGGTCGAGCGAGACCATGACGTCTTCTTCGGGCAGGGGCGTATCCATTAGACCGGCGGTCCTTTCGCGAAGGGCGTCGCGGCCGGGCGGGCCATCGAATCGCCTGCGAGTAGTGAAAGTAAGCTGCTTCGCGCTTGTCGCTCACCCGGCTTCTTCATAGGGGCGAGCCACATTCGCGTGTTGACGGCCTTAGTCCTTTTTCGCCGCCCGTTTGGGCGCCGCAGGCTTCAAGGCCGCCAGTTCGGCGCGCAGGGCGGCGATCTCCGCCTTCAAGGCGTCGAGCTCGTCGCGGCGTACGAGATCGAACTCGGCCACGATCCGGTCAGCCTGGGCGCGCATCGCCGCCTTGGCCTCGTCGCCGGCGGTCTGGGCCAGGCCCATAGCCGCGTTGGTCAGCTTGGCGAACTCGTCCAGGAAAGGGTTCTGGGTCTGCATAGCCCCTATATGGCCCCACGGGGGATGAAAGCGAAGGGCTTCTCGTCTAAACCCGTATTTCCAAGCTTAGGGAGACGCCAGCCTTGCCCTTCCCCGATTTCGATCCAGTCCTCGTACAGATCGGGCCTTTCGCAATTCGCTGGTACGCGCTGGCCTATGTGGCGGGCATCCTGCTGGGGTGGCGCTATGTCGCGGGACTCGTGAAGAACGAATCCCTCTGGGGGCCTCGCGGGGCTCCGGCCACCACCGCGCAGGTCGACGACCTGATCCTCTGGATCACTCTTGGCGTCATCGTCGGCGGCCGCCTGGGCCACGTCTTCTTCTACACCCCCTCGATCGTCGTCACCGACCCGCTGGAGATCGTGAAGGTCTGGAACGGCGGCATGAGCTTCCACGGCGGCGCGCTGGGGGTGCTGATCGCCATCCTGGGCTTCTCTTACGTCAACAAGATCGACGTCTTCCGCCTGGGCGACGCCGTCGCCGCCTGCGTGCCCATCGGCCTCTTCTTCGGCCGCATCGCCAACTTCATCAACGGCGAGCTCTGGGGCCGGCCGAGCAACGTCCCCTGGGCGGTGATCTTCCCGGCCGCGGACGGCGTAACGCCGCGCCATCCCAGCCAGCTCTACGAGGCCGCGCTCGAAGGGATCGTGCTCTTCCTCATCCTGCGGTGGGCGACCCATCACGCCGGCCTCCTGAAGCGCCGCGGCGTCGTCGCCGGCATGTTCTTCCTCGGCTACTCGGTGTTCCGCACCTTCGTGGAAAACTTCCGCGAGCCGGACCGCTACCTCCAGCATTTCCCCTTCGGCCTGACGATGGGGATGATGCTGAGCGCCCCGATGTTCCTGCTCGGCCTCTTCCTCATCTGGCGTGGCATGCGTGAGCCCCTCGCGACCGAAGCCGCCCTGCCGCCGCAAGCCAAGACCGAGAGCCCGTGAGCCTGCGCGAGCGCCTGACGGCCCAGATCCGGGCCAGCGGGCCGATGAACGTCGCGCAGTACATGACCGCCTGCCTGCACGATCCGGACTTCGGCTACTACGCCACGCGCCCGGCCCTGGGCGAAGGCGGCGACTTCATCACCGCGCCCCTGGTCAGCCAGATGTTCGGCGAGCTGATCGGCCTCTGGGCCGTGGAGACCTGGGTCCGCATGGGCCAGCCCTCCCCGTTCCGCCTGGTCGAGATGGGCCCCGGCGACGGCACGCTGATGAGCGACCTGCTGCGCGCCGCCCGCCTGTCGCCGGAATTCACCGCCGCCGCCGACGTCTGGCTCGTCGAGACATCCCAGCCGCTGCGCGACCGCCAGCGCCAGATCCTCGGCGATCACCTCGCCTGGACGGCCTCGCTCGCCGAGGTGCCAGATGGGGCGCCGCTGATTCTCGTCGCCAACGAGTTGCTCGACTGCCTGCCCGTGCGGCAGTTCGTCCACACCCCCCGCGGATGGGCCGAACGCCTGGTCGGCGTCGATGATTCCGGCGCCCTCGCCTTCGTCCTCACCGCCATTCCGGCGGGAGCGACGCCGCCCGGTCTGCGCCTGGGCGGCGACATGCTGGGCGCAGTGCTCGAGCAGTCGCCCGCCCAGGCCGCTCTGGGCGCCGAACTCGGCCGCCGGATCGTTGTCGACGGCGGCGCGGCCCTGCTGATCGACTACGGCCGCGCCGCGCCCGGCTTCGGCGACACCCTGCAGGCCCTTCGCCGGCACGTGAAGGAAGGCCCCCTGGCCAATCCCGGCGAGGCCGACCTCACCGTTCACGCCGACTTCCCCGCCGTCCACGCCGCCGCCAGCGCCGAGGGCGCTCAGACTCCGCAGATCCTGACCCAGGGCGAGTTCCTGGTGCGCCTGGGAATCGGCGCCCGCGCCGAAGCCCTGGCCAGCGCCCGCCCCGACCTCGGCGACACCATCGAGCGCCAGCTTGAACGGCTGGTTTCGCCCGACGAAATGGGCGATCTCTTCAAGGTCGCCTGCATCCATTCCGACGGCTTCGTTCCGCCCGCCTTCGAGACTTTCGAGTGACCGATCTTCCTGTTCTGACTTCCCCGCTCCTCGACCTGCCGGGCGTGCGCCACGCCTTCTTCACCCGCCAGGGCGGGATATCCACCGGCATCTACGCCAGTCTCAATGTCGGCCAGGGCTCAGCCGACCGACCCGAGGACGTGATCGAAAATCGCCGCCGGGCGGCGGCCTGGTTCGGTGTGCCCGAGAGCGCGCTCAACACCTGCTACCAGGTCCACTCGGCTATCGCCGTCGAGGCCGAAGAGCCCTGGTACGGCGTCCGCCCTGAAGCCGACGGCGTTGTCACCAGCCGCCGCGGCCTGGCCTGCGGAGCCCTCGCCGCAGACTGCGCCCCGATCCTGTTCGCCGATGTCAGGGCCGGCGTCGTCGCCTCGGCCCACGCCGGCTGGAAAGGCGCGCTTGGAGGGATCGCCGAAGCGACCATCGCCCAGATGAGCAAGCTCGGCGCGCGGCCGGCCGACATCGTCGCCGTCGTCGGTCCCTGCATCGGCCCGGCGTCCTACGAGGTGGGCGCAGAGTTCCGCGAGCGCTTCGTCGCCGACGAGGCGCAGAACGACCGCTTCTTCCGCCAGCCGCCGGGCGCGGCCCAGCCGCACTTCGACCTCCCCGCCTTCGTCCTGCACCGCCTGCAGCGGGCCGGCGTCGAAACCTGCGAGTGGATCGGCCGGGACACCTGCGCCGAGGAGGATCACTTCTTCTCCAACCGCCGCGCCTTCAAACGCGGCGAACCGGACTTCGGCCGCCTGCTCTCGGCCATCTCCCTCGCCTAACGCCCCGGGGCGATCACGCTGGTTTCCCATCCCAATTCGTCATGGCCGGGCCGCCAGCTCCCGGCCATCCATAGACGCCGAAGATCACCGGCAAACCTTGATGCGTATGGATCCCCGGCACGCTCACGCGGCCGGGGATGACGATCTGAAAAGTGGGACCAGCAGATCGAACGTTGCTGCGCTCCCTTCGATCAGGCCTGCGCCTCGGCCGGCCTCAGGTCGAACCGCTCCCGCGGCAGCGCATGCGGTAGTTCGTTCTGCAGGAAGGCGACCATCTTCTCGCGCACCTCGCAGCGCAGATCGAAGGCCTCGCCGGCGTTGCGCGCACTGGTCAGGCAGCGGACCTGCATGGTCCGTTCGGTCAGGTCGGTCACCGCCAGGTTCACGACGTTCCGGTCCCACAGCGGAGAGGCGGCGGCGATCTCCTCGAGCTTCTTCCTCAGCACCTCGATCGGGGCCGAATAGTCCACATAGACCATCGCCGTGCCGATCAGGGAGGCGCTCTCCCGCGTCCAGTTCTGGAACGGTTGCTGGATGAAATAGGTCAGCGGCAGCACCATCCGCCGCCAGTCCCACAGCTTCACGACCACATAGGTCGAGCTGATCTCCTCCACCCGCCCCCACTCGCCCTCGACGATGACGGCGTCGTCCAGCCGGATCGGCTGGGTGGTGGCGATCTGGATGCCGGCGATCAGGTTGGTCAGGAACGGCTGCAGAGCCAGGCCGGCGATGATGCCCGCCGCCCCCGCCGAGGCCAGCAGGCTCACCCCGTACTGCCGCACCTCGCTGAAGGTCATCAGGGCGAAGGCCACAGTCAGCATCACGATCAGCACCGAGGCCGTGCGCCGCAGGATGCGGGTCTGGGTCAGGTGCTTGCGCGCCAGCAGGTTGTCTTCGACGTCGACCTTGAACTGCCGCATGTAGAGCAGGGTCGCGATGTCCAGCGCGGTCAGGGCGGTCCAGCCGCACAGCACGATGAAGCCGATCAGCAGGACGCGGGCCAGGACGCCCAGTTGTCCCGCCGTCAGGTCGGTCAGCGGCGCGGCCATTCCAAGGCCGATGATCAGGAACGCGAACCGGGTCGGCTGGCGGGTCCTGGCGACCAGTTCTCGCCAGAAGCCGTCACGCCGCGCCATCACCCTGCGCACGGTCAGCACCAGCGCCTTGTGCGCCGCCAGCGCCAGCAGCGCGCCGACGACCAATATGCCCACGCTCAACACCCATGTGGGCAGCCAGGCGGGAGCCAGCGCCTTCATCCAGTCCATCATGTCGCGATTTGTCTCGAAGCTGCGCCGGCCGGGCCGGCCTCGTCTTCGGGACCAAACGCGCCTCAGCCCCGAAGGATCAAGGCACGATTGTCGTGAACAGGTAGACCGCGAACAGCACCAGGTGCACCACGCCCTGCAGCACCGTCGTCCGCCCCGTGGCCAGGGACAGCGTCGTCACCAGCAGGGTCAGCATCAGCAGCACCATGCCCTTGGCGTCGAGGCCGAGCGACAGCGGCCACCCCATGAACAGCGACACCACCGCGACCACGGGGATCGTCAGTCCGATGGAGGCCAGGGCCGAGCCGAGCGCCAGGTTGAGGCTGGTCTGCAACCGGTCGGCCCGCGCCGCCCGCACCGCCGCCAGGCTTTCGGGAAGCAGCACCAGGGCCGCGATGATCACCCCGACCACAGCCTTGGGCGCCCCCGCCCCGGCCACCGCCGCTTCGATCGTCGGCGCCAGCGCCTTGGCCAGCAGCACGACGGCGATCAACGCCACCAGCAGCAGTCCCAGGCTGACCCAGGCCGCGGTGGCCGTCGGCGGGGCGGCGTGGGCGTCCTCGTCATGGGCGGCCGATCCCGTCGGCAGGAAGTAGTCCCGATGGCGAACCGTCTGCACCAGGACGAACGTGCCGTAGAGCACCAGCGACACCAGGCCGACGAAGGCGAGTTGGCTGTTGGAATAGGCCGGGCCAGGCGTGCTGGTCGTATAGTTGGGCAGGACCAGGG
>JAEXKM010000263.1 GCA_023445705.1 Pseudomonadota bacterium | reverse complement strand
GTGTAGGGCAGGGCGCGGCTCCAGATCTGCGTGAAGAGCGGCGCGTCTATCGTCGGCAGGGTGGCGTTAGAATAGGTGATCGCGGGGCCGCCATAGACCGCGGCGGCCGAGAGCCCGGTGGCGATGTCCTTGACGATCAGCGTGATCATGGCGGCGATCGCCGCATAGGCCGTATAGAGCAGCAGTTGCCCGGCGATGAGCGCGCTCATGCTTCCGTGGACACCCCAGCCGCGAACCCCACAGAGCCATCCGACCCCCAGCAGGTTCCAGGCCGTAAAGGCGAGGACGTAGGGCGAAAGCTTCCCGGCCAGCGCCAGCCCGGGCCTCGACTCGACCATCCACGCGTGGATGGTCCTGTCCCGCAACTCCCGCCCGACGGCCATCACCACGGCGCAGCTCATCATCAGATGGAGGACGCCCGGTTGGAGCAAGGCCTCAAGGAACCACTCGTAGCTGAGCTGGGGGTTGAACAGCACGGTCGACTGGACCTGTGGCGCTGTGATCCGGGGCAGCGGGATGTTGCGGGTTTTGGCCAGGGTCTCGGCGAGGTCCGTGGAGAGCGCGGCGATGGCCTCCTTGGCGCCCATCGAGGCGAGGGTCCCCAACGAGTAGAAGGCTGCGTTCTCGTAGACGAAAACCACCGCCTGGCGGCCCGCCAGGATCTCCCGCTCGGCATGCGGCGGGACATAGACGACCGCCCAGACCTTCCCGCTACGCACCAGGGGCCAGGCTTGGGCGAGGTCTGCCGTGCGAGCAGCGATCTTGACCCGAGGGGAGGCTTCCAGGTTCGCGGCGAGCTGGCGGCTGGCCGCCGAATGATCCTGGTCCACATAGGCGATAGGGAGTTGCTGGGCGACGCTGGCGACGAACATCCATCCCAGCACGACCAGCAAAGCGAGCGGCGCGATGGTCAGCAGCGCCAGATCCCAGGGGTTGGCGCCCAGCCAGCTGACCTCCCGTCGGAAGCTTCCGGCCAACGCCCTCCACATGGCTACTGCGGCCAATCCACGAGGACGCTCATGCCCGGCCTTAGCCCCGCGAGTTTCTCGACCGGACGTAGGCGGACCTCGAACGAGCGCACGTCGTAACCGCGCGATTGCCGCGTGGCGCGCCAGGTGGCGAAATCCCCCTGTGGGTTGATGTAGTCGACGCGGAACTGAGCGGCCTTCCGGTCCAGCGCGGGGACCGAACCGGTGATGGTCTGGCCTCGACGCAGGCTGTGAAACTGATCCTCGCGAACATTGAGCGTCACCCATAGGTCGTCGAGATCGACCAGGGTGAAGATCGGGAAGGCGAGGGGCACGATCTCGCCGCCGTTGACCATCCGCTTGCTGATCTCGCCGGAGCGAGGCGCGAGGAGGCGCGTCTCGGACTTGAGCGAAGCGGCCTCGGCCACGCCGGCCTGAGCGATCTGCACCTGGGCGTCGGCAGTTGCGCGCTCCTCCGCGGTCGCGCCGTTCAGCGCCTTCTCGTATTGGGCGCGGGCCAGTTCGGTCTGCTTTGCAGTGGCGTCGCGCGCGGCCAGCGCTTCGTCGCGGCGTTGTGTCGAGATCACGCCCTCACGATGGAGATTGTCCGTACGGACATAGGTCTTCTGCGCCAGCGAGGCGGTGGCCGCGGCGCTTTGCCAGGCGGCGCGCAGACTGGCGATGTCTTCCGATCGCGGCCCCTTGTTCGTGCGCGTCTGCAGGGCTTCGGCGCTGGTCAGGACGCCGGCGGCCTGGGCCGAGCGCGCGTCCAATTCGGGGCTGGAGAGGACCGCCAGCTCCTGGCCGGCCTTGACCGCTTGGCCGGGCTCCACCAGCAGCCGCTCCACCCTCGACAGCGGCGCCTTCGTGGCGATAGTGACTTCGTCGGTGTCGACCATCCCCTGCAGTTGGTCGGGCGTGGGGCGGTAGGCCAGCCAGAGGCCCAGCGCTATGACGACGACCGCCAGCGCCGCCGCAATCCATCCCAGGCGGGTTCTGACGGCCGGGTTCATGGGTTCACCTTGCGTCCGCGGTCTACGTGTTCGCCATAGGCCTGCATCTGCCCGCTCGCGGTCAGCAGTTCCGCCAGAGCAAGCTCGTACTCGTAGGCCGCCGCCAGTCGCTGGGTTTCGGCTATGCTCAGGGCGACCCGGGCGTCGATCAGTTCAGCCGGCGACGCCTGGCCCTCGCGAAAGGCCAGGTCCTGCAGCCGCAGGTTTTCTTGCGCGGCCTCGATGTTGACCGCGAGCAGATCGTACTGCCGCCTGGCCGTCTCGACCTGTTGATGGGCGCGCTGGGTCGCCGTCGCCAGCGCCGTCCGCGCAGCCTGGATGGCGTGCGCCGCCTGGGTCTCGCGCTGGCGCGCCATGCTGACCACCTTCGAGCGGTTGATCCCCGACAGCAGCGTGTAATGAACCCCGACGCCGAAGACCCAGTCCGGCTCGATCAACAGGGCGTCGTCGCGGTTGAGGTTGTATTCGGCAAAGCCGAACACCTTGGGGCGCTGGGTGGCCTGGGCGACTTTCACACCCTGGGTGGCCTGGTCGCGCATGGCGTCGAGCTTCTTCAGCTCCGGCTGCCCGGCGAGGCCCGCCTCGACGAACTCCTGGGCGGGGGGAAGAGGTCCGCCGACGAAGAGCGGTGAGCTCGGCGTAACGGGCGCGTTTGCGCTTAGCAGGTTCGCGAGCACTGTGCGCGACGTGTCGTACTCGGCCGCAGCGCGTTCGTACTGCCGCTGGGCGGCGTTACGGGCCACTTGCACCTGCAGCCGCTGGGCCTTGCTGATGAAACCCTCGCGTTCGATCTTCAAGGCGTCCTGGTAGTGCCGTTCGAAGCCGTCGCGCGTCTCGGTGCTGACCTTCAGCACCTGTTCGGCGAGCTGCTGGCCGAAATACGCCTGGACGAGCCGCAGGACCGCCAGATCGGCGGCGGACGCCATCTCGGCGTCGGCCTGCCGCACGCCGGCCTCGGCCGCCGCCTTGGTCGCGGTGATCAGGCCGCCGCTGTAGATCGGCGCCACGGCGGCCACAGTGGGATGAAAGATGGTCTCTTCGACCTGCAGCCGCGCCGAACTCGGCAGGCCCGCGAGGGCGCCTGAGGCGCCAGCTCCGATCTGCCCTGAGATTTGGTCGACGACGCCGCTCGGAACGTTGGGCAGGAGACTTGGCAGAGCGGCCAGAAAGCCGTCGACCGACGACTGGAGCAACTGCTTGGCCGGGTCGAGCGAAAGGTCGACCGTCTTCTGATAGCGCAGCACCTGGGCGTCCAGGTAGACGGACGGCCCACCCAACATCTTCACCGCATCGGCCTGGTCGCGGCTGGCCTGGGCGCCGGCGCGCGCAGCGGCCAGACTGTCGGAACGGCTCAGGAGCTGTTGCTGGGCCTCTGAAAAACTCAATGAGGAGGCGGGCTCGCCAGCCGCGGGTAACGCCAGCATGGCGAGCAACGAGATCATGGTCGCAGAGATGCTCGATCGGCCGAACGCCATCGCCCCTCCGAATCTCGCCGTGCTCCGACGGCAGGACGAGGATGGCTCAGACCTGCGTCCCGTTCCACCCTTGCTTGCGGAGCCGCAAACCTCTCCCGAGCCCGGTATCGGCAGGGCGCTTGACCTTCCAACGATAGGAAACCGCATCTGGCCCTCATGACCAGAATCGACCTTGGCCATATGGACCGACGTGGACTGTTGCGGGGCATGTCAGCCCTGGGCGCGGCGGGCGCCACGAACCTTCTTCTCCCCGCTTGGGCCAGGAGCGGGACACCGGGCCTGCCCTCGACGCTTCCGACGGTATCCGGCTCTGACATCGCCCTGACCGTCGGCCACACGCCGTTCATGGTGGACGGCCGTTCCGGCCACGCCGTCACCGTCAACGGCACGGTGCCCGGGCCTCTGGTGCGACTGACCGAGGGCCAGACCGCCCGGATCGCCGTCACCAACACCCTGGACGAGGACACCTCCATTCACTGGCATGGGCTGTTGCTGCCCTTCCAGATGGACGGCGTTCCCGGCGTCAGCTTCCCGGGGATCAAGCCCGGCGAGACCTTCAACTATGAGTTCAAGGTCCGGCAGGCCGGCACCTACTGGTACCACAGCCACTCCGGCCTGCAGGAGCAGCTCGGTCACTATGGGCCGATCGTCATCGACCCCGCCGGCGCCGATCCGGTCCGGTTCGACCGCGAGCATGTCGTGGTGCTGTCCGACTACAGCTTCATGCATCCGCACGAGATCTTCCGGAAGCTCAAGGCGCAGGCCGGCTATTTCAACCGTCAGAAGCAGACCGTCGCCGGCCTGGTCGCTGGCGACGACCAAACGTTCGCTGAACGCAAAGAGTGGTCGGCCATGCGGATGGATCCGACCGACATCCTTGACGTCACCGGCTCGACCTACACCTATCTGATCAACGGCCACGGCCCGAAGGACAACTGGACCGGCCTGTTCCGCGCTGGAGAGCGGGTCCGCCTGCGTTTCGTGAACGCCGGGGCCATGACGATCTTCAACGTCCGCATCCCCGGCCTGAAGCTGAGCATTGTCCAGGCCGACGGCCAAAATGTGAGGCCAGTCGAGGTCGAGGAGTTCCAGATCTCTCCGGCCGAGACCTATGACGTTGTGATTGAGCCCGGCGACCGCGCCTACACCCTCGTGGCCGAGGCCGCCGACCGATCGGGGATGGGCCGGGCGACCCTGGCGCCGCGGGCGGGGATGACCGCCGAGGTTCCAGCCTTGCGCAAGCGGCCCCTGCTCAACATGCGCGACATGGGGATGGACCACTCCGCCATGGCGGGGATGGAGGGCATGGCCATGGATCACAGCGCCATGTCGATGCGCGATCCCCGCAATGCGCCCCAGGTGAAGATGGGGCCTGGCGTGCAGATGATCTCGCCCATGCCGGCCGACCGGACAGGAGACCCCGGCCAGGGGTTGGAGGACGTCGGGCACAAGGTGCTGGTTTACACCGACCTCGTCGCCCTGGAGCCCAATCCCGACCCGAGACCGCCGTCGCGCGAGCTGGAAATCCACCTGACCGGCAACATGGAACGCTTCATGTGGGCCTTCGACGGGGTGAGCTTCAGCCACCTGAAGGATCCGATCCCGTTTTCCTTCAACGAGCGGGTCCGCGTGGTCCTGGTCAACGACTCGATGATGGCTCACCCGATCCACCTGCACGGCCACTTCTTCGAAGTCGTGACCGGCAATCCTGGGCGCCATCCGCGCAAGCACACCGTGAACGTGCTGCCCGGCGGCCGGGTCGCCTTCGATCTCACCGCAGACGAGCGCGGCGACTGGGCGTTCCACTGCCACCTGCTTTATCACATGCACGCCGGCATGTTTAACGTCGTCACGGTGCGTCCTCTCGAAGGGGGTCCGGCGTGAGGCTTCTACTCGCAGTCCTGCCGTTGGCCGTGGCGACCAGCGCTGGCGCCCAGGAGGACCCTCATGTGGGTCACACGGCGCCGTCGCCGGGTCCGCACGCCAACCATGCTGAACCGGCCTGGCCGTCGGAAACGCCGACGACGCCCCCGCCAGATCCGCCCAAGGACTATGCCGCCGAGCGCTATTATTCGCGCGATGCGATGGCCGCTGCGCGCGCCCAACTCGCACGCGAGCATGGCGGCGGGACCGCCTGGAAGGTCATGCTGGACCAGATCGAGGTCAGACCGACCGCCGGCGACGACGGCTACGCTTGGGAGGGCGAGGCCTGGTATGGCGGTGACATCAATCGCTTGGTTCTCAAGACCGAAGGCGAGGGCGCTCTTGGCGGCGACCTGCATGCCGCTGAGGTTCAGGCGCTCTATTCCCGGACGATCAGCGCCTACTTCCAGCTCCAGGCCGGAATCCGGCACGACTTCGAACCCGGGCCGTCCCGCAGCTACGCCGTCGTCGGTGTGGAGGGACTCGCGCCCTACTGGTTCGAACTGGAAGGCGCTGCGTTCCTTTCGGAGAAGGGCGATGTCAGCGCTCGACTGGAGGGATCCTACGATCTGCGTCTCACCCAGCGCCTGATCCTCCAACCGCAGGCGGAACTCAACCTGGCCGCCCAGGACGTGCCTGAGCTCGGCCTGGGAGCCGGCCTTACCAGCGCCGAGCTTGGCCTGCGGTTGCGCTACGAAATCCGCCAGGAGTTCGCGCCGTATGTCGGCTTTGCCTACGAGCGGCGGCTGGGTGAGACGGCGAAATTCACCCGTGCGGCTGGAGACGATGTCGAAGAAGCGCGTCTCGTCCTCGGCGTGCGGGCTTGGTTCTAGTGCGCTTTGCGCCAGTGTTTCAGGAGTATCAGATGAAGACCTTGGCTCTTTCCGTTCTTGCCGCCGTGGCGCTGGCGTCACCGGCTGCGGCCCAGCACGCCGGCCACGGTGATCATGCCGCCCCTGCGGCCGCCGCGGCGCAGACCCCGGCCGCCGCCACGGTCGAAGGAACCGGCGTGGTCAGGAAGATCGACGCCGCTGGCGCCTCCGTCACGATCGACCACGATCCGATCAGATCCTTGAACTGGCCGGCGATGACTATGGCGTTCAAGGTTCCGGACAAGGCCGTGCTGGACCAGATGAAGGTAGGCGCGAAGGTTCGCTTCTTGCTGAGTGGCGGCCACACCATCGTGGCTGTACGTCCGGCGAGCTAAAGGCTGGGCGCGCACCTAGCTTGTGTCCATTCGCTTTCCTTCGCCCTCGGAGCCGCTAACTCTCCGCGTATGGACAAAGCGATGCGCCTGGGCGCGATGATCCTTTTTGCGGCGACGTCGGCGCGGATGGGAGCGGTCAAGGCGTCGCTCGACTGGATGGGACGCCGTGCTGTGGACTGGGCGGCCGGGTCGGCGGGGTGATCGCCGGGCGCGCGCTCGGCGCGGCGACCTGACGGCGGTGGACCTTGCGGATCGCAGGTTAGGCAGGCGCCGTCGCCGGCTCCAGCGTCTTGACGATCTTTACCCGGGTGAAGTCGTCCGAGGCGGTCTTCACGAAGCCGAGGTTTTTGGCCGTCGCGAGCATCGGCGCGTTCTCACGCGCCACGTCGCCCCAGACCTCGCGCAATCCTTTGTTCTGCGCGTACTCGAGGATCGCGTTGAGCAACAGCCTCCCCAGGCCCTTGTGCTGCTGGTCGGTGCGGACCATCAGGGCGAACTCGGCGGTTTCGCCCTGGGGGTCGCCGGCCAGACGCGAGACGCCGAGGATCTGGCGATCCTGGTCCACGGCTACCAACGCCATTTCGCGGTCGTAGTCGATCTGAGAGAGCCGCTCCGGCCAGCCAGCTGGCAAGGTGCGGAAGCCGGACCGGAAGCGCAGGCGAACATCCTCGGCGCTGCTGGCTTCGACCATGGCGGCGATTGCAGGGCCGTCTTGGGGTCGGATTGCGCGGACCAGGATGTTTTCGCCGCCCACCGTGACCTCCCGGCGGAGATTGCGCGGGTAGGGGATGATCGCCATGCGCGGCCGGGCCGTGCCTTCTGGCTGCAGGCGCACGCGGGCGTCGAGCACGATCACTCCGTTTGCGTCGGCCAGCAGCGGGTTGATGTCGAGCTCGGCGATGTCCGGTTCGCCCACCGCCAATTGGGAGAGGCGGGTAATGACCCCCGTCACGGCTTCGATGTCGGCCGGGCCATGGTCTCGATAACCTTGCAGCAGGTGTGAGATGCGGGTCCGACTGATCATGTTCCGGGCAAGGACATCGTCGAGCGGAGGCAGGCCGACGACGCGATCGGCGATCACTTCCACGCTGACCCCGCCGGCGCCGAACATTACGATTGGGCCGAACAGAGGGTCCTGGGCGATCCCGACGAGCAGTTCCTGGGCCTGGGGGCGATGCACCATGGGCTCGATGACGAAGCCTTCGAGCCGTGCTTCCGGGCGTGCCTTTGCAACGCGTTGCAGCATGGCCCGAGCCTCGGACTGCACCTCTTCCGCGCCATCCAGGCCGAGCACGACGCCGCCGAGTTCCGACTTGTGGCTGATATCAGGCGACAGGATTTTCAGCGCCACGGGGCCGCGCTGTTTCTCCGCAGCCTTGGCCGCGTCTTCCGGCGTCCTGGCCTCGCGGCTTTCCAGCACCGGGACGCCGTAGGCGCGCAACAGGGCGCGGGCCTCCGGATCGGTCAGTGTCAGGCGGCCGTCGGCGCGCGCCGCTGCGATGACACTCTTGGCCGCCTCCAGGTCCGGTTCGCCTGGCAGCCCCGCGGGGGTGCGGATCAGCGCCTCCTGGTTTTTCCGGTGATTGACCAGGTGCATGAAGGCGCGGACCGCTTCGTCTGGGGTCTCGTGGGCCGGCACGCCGGCTGCCGCCAACCGGCGGCGGCCTTCGGCGACGGCGGTTTGCCCCAGCCATGCGCTGAGAACAGGGCGGTGATAGCGCTTGGCCTTGAGGATTTCGACGACCGCGTCTGCAGCCGCGGTGCTGTCCTCGACGGCGGTCGGGCAGTTCATCACCAGGACGGCGTCCGCGCCGCGATCCTCGAGCAGGATCTCCAGCGCCTTGCCATAGAGAGGCGCATGGGCGTCGCCGAGGATGTCGACGGGATTGCTTCCAGACCAATGGGCGGGCGCGGTCGCCGCGAGCCGCTTTAGAGTATCCTCCGACAGCTCGGCCAGGCGGCCGCTTCGCGCTTCAAGGGCGTCCACCGCCATGACGCCTGCGCCGCCGCCATTGGTCAGGATGGCGAGCCTGTCGCCATACACCCGAAGCCCGACCCCCAGAGTGGACACGGCGTCGAACAACTCGCGCAGGCCGCCGACCCGCAGCATCCCTGCGCGCCGGAAGGCGGCGTCGTAGACCAGATCCGAGCCAGCCAAGGCTCCTGAGTGCGTGAAGGCGGCCTTGGCGCCGCCGGCGCTGCGCCCGGCCTTGACCACCACGACCGGCTTCGTCCGCGAGGCGATCCGGCCCGCGGTCATGAACTTCCGCGCGTCGGTGATGCTCTCAACGTAGAGGAGGATGCCATGGGTCTCGTAATCCAGAGCGAGATAGTCGAGGAGGTCGCCAAAATCGATGTCGGCGGCGTCGCCGATCGTGAGCACGTGGGAGAAACCGACCCCTCGCGCGTGCGCCCAGTCGATAGCCGCCGCCGCAATAGCTCCGGATTGGGATACGAGGGCAAGGCCGCCCGCCGTGGGCGACAGGTGCGCAAAGCTGGCGTTGATGCCGCGTCGGGGGGAGATGAAGCCCAGGCAATTGGGGCCCAGGATCCGCATCAAGGAAGGCTTGGCTGCGTCCAGCATCGCCTGCCGGGCCTCACCGTCCACCCCGGCGCTGACTACGATTGCGGCTCGGCAGCCGCGTTGCGCCAGGTCGCTCATCACGCGCGGCACGGCGTGGGCCGGCGTGGCGACGACCGCGAGATCAGGAGCCATCGGCAGTTCGGCGACGGATTGATAAGCGATCGAAGAGCGGATCGCGCGAGCACTCAGCGACACGGGGAGCACAGGACCCGCAAAACCGCTCTCGAGCAGGTTTCGCGACAGCACTTGCCCGACCGACCCCGGCGCGTTGCTGGCCCCGACCAGCGCGATCGACTTCGGCTGAAAGAGCGCGTCGAGGTTGCGGGTCGTCATTATCCGGGTCCTTCGAACATCCGATGGCAAGACGACCCTGCTC